>ONMY01000158.1 GCA_900318975.1 uncultured Bacillota bacterium
CACATATAACATTATAAAGATGGAGATTATTATTCTCTATCTTTATTTTTTCACCAACGAATTAAAATAACATTTTAATTTGTTTGCATATGATTTGTGTTTATGTTATAATTCCCATTGGAATTATTAAAAAACTTAAGAGGTATATATGGAATATTTCAAACAAAACATTAAAAACATCGCTATTGTTGGCGGTATGGGCACAGGTAAGACTACTCTTGCTGAATCTATCGCTTTTGTTGCTGGCGTTATTACAAAGAAAGGTGAAGTAGAAAAAGGTACTACTTTATCAGACTTTACAGTAGAAGAACAAAACCACAAATACAGTATTGTTTCTTCATTAATCCCTGTTGAATACAAGGGCACAAAGATTAACTTTATTGATCTTCCTGGTATGAATGAATTCGTACAAGATTTATATAGTGAAGTTCCACTATGTTCTGGCGCTATCATGGTTGTTGATGCAACTCGTGGTGTAGACATTCAAGCAAAGAGCTACTACAGATTCTTAAAAGAACACAACGTTCCAACAGTAATCTTAGTATCTAAGGTTGATAAAGAAAATGTTGACTATGACAAGGTAATTGCTGGTCTTGAAGAAAAATTCGGTCAAGCAATCGTTCCTTTCATGTATCCAGAAGGTGGCAAAAACAACTTTAAAGGTTTCGCTTATGCATTAAGCAAGAAGGCATATGTTGGTGGTAATGAAACTCAAGTATCTGCTGAACTTGAACCAATCATTTCTTCTGCATATGATAAGATCGTTGAAGAAGCTGCAGCTCAAGATGAAGAATTAATGGAAAAATTCTTCGGTGGTGAAGAATTATCAGTTGATGAAATTGCATCTGGTCTAAAAGCTGGTCTCGTTACTGAATCAGTTGTTCCAGTAGTACTTGCAAACTCAGTTCAAAATGTTGGTGTTAAAGAATTACTAGACTTAGTAGTATCTCTCTTCCCTTCAATGGCTGAAACTAAACCTCTCGCATCTAATGTTAGTGATCTTAAATATGATGAAACTAAACCATTTGCTGGTTATGTATTCAAAACTACAGTTGATGCATTCATTGGTACCATTTCATTCGTTTTAATCGTTAATGGTTCATTAAAAGTTGGCCAAGAAATCGTAGTTGATGGCAAAACTGAAAAAGTTAACCAAACATTCACTATCTGCGGTAAGAACCAATCTCCATACACAGTTGCATATGCTGGAGATATCGTATGTATTGCTAAACTTGCATCACTCTATACAGGTGCATCATTAAATGAAAAAGGTAATAATGTAGTATTCACTAAACCTGAATGTCCAAAACCAACATACTATAGAGCAATGCAACCTAAGAATAAATCAGATGAAGATAAACTCTCTGGTGCTCTTCAAAAATTAAGTTTAGAAGATCAATCATTTGAAATCATCAGAAATAAAGAAACAAAACAACAATTAATCGGTGGTCAAGGTTCAGTACATATCGATGTTCTACTTGAAAAGATGAAAAATATGTTCAAAGTAGAAGTTACTACCGAAAAACAACAAATCGTATATCGTGAAGCTATCAGATCAAACGGCGAAGCTGAAGGTCGTTATGTAAAACAATCTGGTGGTGCAGGTTACTATGGTGTTGTAGTAATGAAATTCGAACCATGTGAAGAAGATTCATACTTCACAGAAGAAATCTTCGGTGGATCAGTTCCTAAAAACTATTTCCCACCAATTGAAAAAGGTTTCTTTGAAGCTCTTGAAACTGGACCTCTTGCAGGATTCCCAGTTATCAATGTTCATGCAACTCTAATTGATGGTAAATACCATCCAGTAGATTCAAACGAACTTGCATTCAAGAACGCTGCAAAAGATGCATTCAAGAAAGCTTGCGAAAAGATTAGAAAGATCATCCTTGAACCAATCATGCATGTTCAAGTTAAAGTATCTGATGAATATCTTGGTGATATCCTCGGTGATGTTAATAAGAGAAGAGGTAGAGTTCTTGGCATGAACAAAGTTGGTGATTATCAAATCATCGACTGCGAAATTCCAGAAGCTGAAATCATCACTTACAACATCGACCTTAAAGCATTAACTCAAGGTGATGGTGTATTTACAAGAGAATTCGTAAGATATGAAGAAGTTCCTGCAAACGTAGCTGAAAAGGTTATAGAAGCAGCCAAAGCTCTTCAAGCACAAAATCAATAATTATTTGAACACATAAAAAGATGGAATCCACTCGGATTCCATCTTTTATTATATAATGTATTAGAATTTCTTTAATACTTCCTTAACATCTAATACTTCTTTATTACCATCTCTTCTAACTTTAAATTCAACTTGGTTATTAACGGCATCTCTTCCGACGATGATATGATAAGGAATACCTACTAAATCCCAGTCATGGAGTTTAACACCGAGAGAAGATGCTCTATCATCAAGTATTACATCTACACCTTTTTTCTTTAATTCATTGTACATCTTATCGGCAAGATTCTTCATTACTTCATCAGTATATTTAACAGGAACTATTACCACTTTATATGGTGCAAGATCATCAGGGAATGAGATACCATTTTCATCGTGATATTCTTCAACGATAGCTTGAAGAGCTCTTGAGATACCAATTCCGTAGCACCCCATAACCATTGGAACTTCTTGACCTTTATCGTTTACATATACACAGTTCATTGCTTTAGAGTATTTAGTTCCAAGCTTAAAAACTTGTCCAACTTCAATTCCTCTTTCTTCTTTAAGAGGCTCACCTTTAACTATATCTAAATCTCCTGCAACAACTAATCTTATATCAACCACTTCACCATCGAAATCTCTCTTATAGTTAACATTCTTTAGGTGAACATCTTTTTTGTTGCCACCACAGTATGCATTTACCATGTATGTAACTTCAGGATCAATTAAAGTTCTCATCTTGAGTCCAACAGGGCCAATAAATCCGAAAACAGAAGAAGTATTCTTAAAATCATCATCAGTTGCAAAGTCTAAATCAAATTCACCAAGGCCAAGTTTATTCGCAACTTTAATCTTATTGATTTCTCTATCGCCTCTAATTAAACAAAGAACCAATTCTTTAGAAATTAAATCTTTATATACTATAGCTTTAATGATACGTTTAGCTGATGTATTTAAGAATTTAGTTAAATCTTCAATAGTTTTAATGTTAGGTGTTGAAACTTCAACGATATCTTTTAATTCTTTTTCTTCATTGTAGATATCAGCCTTTGCTTCAGCTTTTTCTTGGTCAGCACTATAATTTGAATTATAAATAATAGTAGATTCACCAATATTTGAAAGAGCCATAAATTGATGACTTGCATTTCCACCAATATTACCAGTATCTGCGAGTACTGCAGTAAAGTTTAGATGAAGTCTTGTGAAGATTCTTTCATATGCATGATACATATCATTATATGATTTATCGAGTCCAGCTTCATCAATGTCGAATGTATAAGCATCTTTCATGATGAATTCTCTAGATCTAATTAAACCAAATCTAGGACGCATTTCATCTCTATATTTTGTTTGAATTTGATATAAAGATACTGGGAGTTCTTTATATGAACGTACAGAATCTCTTACTATTGATGTAAAGATTTCTTCATGTGTTGGTCCAAGACAAAATTCTCTATCGTTTCTATCTTTTAGTCTCATTAGTTCTGGTCCATATTTAGTCCATCTACCAGATTCTATCCAAAGTTCTTTTGGTTGAAGAGCGCTACATAATATTTCTTCAGATCCAATAGCGTCCATCTCTTCTCTTACTATATTTTCAATTTTCTTTAAAACTTTAAGCCCTAGTGGCATATAAGTATATACACCAGCAACGTTCTTTTTGATCATTCCACTTCTAAGAAGAAGAACGTGCGAATCTATTACAGCTTCCTGTGGAGCTTCTTTTAAAGTTTTTAAACACATACGAGATGCTTTCATACTATACCTCCAGGCTAATAAGCCATATAAAATTATATAACTTAGTAAAAGTTATATCAACAATAAAATATTAGCAATTAATTATGGCATTGATGGTTCATATCCATATGCAAGTAAAGAATATGGATCAGTTTCATTAAATGTTACACAACAATATATTTCAAAATGAAGAATACCATCATCATCAGCGTCGCCTACAACAAACTCAGTAGCCATATTCTCATTAGTATATATTTCAGAATGAGAATAGATTGGTAATAAATCAGCGCTTGTTGATCTCCATTCGAGTTCATTATAGTCTTCAAAAACTGTTTTTATATAGTTATAATTATCGCCAACTTTATTTTCTTCAATATTAAATGTATACTTAACAATCATACATTCGCTATTTGAAACGAAATAAGTATTATCTTTCTTAAAATCATTGTCATCAAAGATCTCTTCTAAATAAACTCTAAAACCGAACATATCAAGACCTGTTTCATTTGCAATACTGAATGTAACATCATAAGGATCATCTTTATCTAGTTTAATAATTATATAATTTTTATTTCCATTTTTAAATTGGCCTGTCCAAATATATTCATTTGTTTGATTTTCATTTTTAATTAATTCAACATAGCTTTCATATTCACGTTTAACAAATAGAGAGTATATTCCATCTTTGATTGCATCTATATCATCATCTCCACTTTCATCTTCACATATAACTTCGTAATCAAAACGAACGCTTGCAAAACAATCATTAGCTTCATAGCTTGTGATTGAGATTTTATTATAACTTACAAGGTCTTTTGTGAAGTCTTTGATATAATCTAACATTGCATTCATAGGCATGTCGTCAATAAAATATGCTTCTGGAAGAGTTACTTTAGTAGAATTAATATCTGTAAACACTCCTTTTACAATTCTATATCCTTCTTCATCATATGATTCATATTGAACCAAAACATTATTTTCAAATTTAAATGTCATAGTACAATTTGATTCATATTCATCTTTATATATACATGAATATACACCATTTTCATATGTAGTATTTTCAAATGTTGGTTTTGCAAAAAACCTAATTGTATCAGCGATAGTATCAACCGATTCAGTAGAATAAGCTTTATACCACTTATTATTATCGTTTCCAAAATGAGTATAGCCAACAAATCTATTGTTTGTTTTTAGTTCAGAAAAATCTAAGTAACGAAGAAAAGAAGTTTCAGAGATAATCATTTCATAGTGAATAGTATTGCCATCTTTCTTTATTATTTCTGATGCATCTGTATCATCGTCTTCATAAACGGTTAATGTAAAATTAAGATTTTCATCTTCTATGAAATCAAAATTAGTTACATATTTTTCAAAAACTTCTTTAGTGACTTTGTTTATATCTTCCTTAGTGGTTGTATTATTGGTTGTAGTAGTGGTGTTATTATTGCAACCAGTAATACACAAAATTACAATTAATAAAAAAATACATGTTACTTTTTTCATAATTTATCTCCTTTTCTAGTTATTATTTTACATTTAAAAATAATAAAATGCAAAAAATAAATAAACTATATTCTCACAATAATAGAAGCACAAAAAAAGGACTGAAATAATCAGCCCTAATAATTTATAGATGGTGGGGCAGATGAGATTCGAACTCACACGCCTGTTGGTGCCACCCCCTCAAGATGGTGCGTCTACCAGTTCCGCCACTGCCCCATTTTATATTTAATTATTTCAACTTTGTGGGGCGACTAAAGAGACTCGAACCCTTGAAATGCCGGAGCCACAATCCGGTGCGTTAACCAACTTCGCCATAGCCGCCGTTTAAGTTGCATAAATATAATAACACTAATATCGTTTTTAATCAATGATAATTTTTTTATATTAATATAAAAACTAAAAACATTTATATAATGTGTATGTTATAATAATGGCGAAAGGAGAAAATTTTATATAATGAGAGCACGTGATTATCGTCTTGCTGCTTCTGAAGAATGCAGAAATTATTCTGGAACTCTAGCACTAATTTATTTAATTTTAGCAATAATAGAAGGTGCAGTATCTGGAGCAACTTTTGGACTTGGAATCTTAGTACTTGGTCCTCTAACTATGGGCACTGTAATGGTTTCTGAAAGCGTACACAACAAAGGTAATGTTGCACTTGAAACATTATTTAGTGGATTTAAAATGTTTGAAAAAGCGGTTGTTCTATCAATCTTAGAAACTGTTTATTTAATTCTTTGGTCACTTTTAATTATTCCAGCATTCATTAAACCATATTCTTATGCAATGTCATTCTATATTCAAAAAGATAATCCTGAAATGACTGCGAATGAAAGTATCACTGAAAGTAGAAGAATGATGAATGGTTATAAATGGAAATTATTCTGCTTAGATTTAAGTTATATCGGTTGGATACTTCTTTGTATTCTAACATTCGGTATTCTATCTTTCTGGGTATCACCTAAGATTCAACAAGCACACTATCTATTCTATCTAAATATTTCTGGAAAGAATAATCAAGAAGAAGTAGTTACAGAAGAATAGGATATAAACAAGTAAAAAAGAATCTAGTTCTTGTCAGCTAGATTCTTTTTTATTAGTTCAATAATCTCATTATCTTTCTTATAAGATAATAATTTATTTAAGTTTACATTTGATTGTGCCCTAAAGATATTTTTAGAGACATATTCGTTTTCATCATCAAGTTCACTAATTAGTTTTTTTATTATTTGTCTTTTTGATGATTCACATAAAGCTTTATCCTTTGTCATAAAACAAGCACATTTTAGGAAACTAAGATTACATTCTTCTTGGAATTTTATTATATCTTTTTCTCTTACATAATACATTGGCCTAATTAGATACATATTCTCATAATTATCAGATTTAACAATAGGCCTCATTCCAGAAACCTCTCCGGAATATAAAATAGACATAAGAAGTGTCTCTATTGCATCATCAAAGTGATGTCCAAGAGCAATCTTATTGCAACCATGTTTTTTAGCCTCGTTGTATAAAGCTCCCCTTCTCATCTTTGCGCAAATATAACACTTATTTTTTTCTTGTTCGCTAGATATTTTATAGATATTACTATTAAAAATAGTGATTGGAATATCTAATAATTTTGCATTTTCAATAATTTCATTTAAGTGTTCTTTAGAATATCCAGGATCCATTACTAAATATTCAACTTCAAAAGGAACATCACTGTATTTTAATATCTCCTTAAAACAAAGAGCCATAACGAAAGAATCCTTTCCTCCGCTCATGCATACCGCAATCTTATCATCTTTTTCAATTAAAGAATATTCTTTAATAGCTCTTAAGAAAGGACTAAATATTTTATTTCTATGTGTTGTGATTAGTTCTCTACAATAATCCATTATTCAAGTTTATCCATTATTCTTGTGATGATTTTAACCATCATCTTCATCTCATCAATATCTAAATATTCATATACGCCATGAAAATTATCTCCACCTGTACCAAGATTCGGACATGGAAGACCCATGTGAGATAGAGTTGCACCATCGGTTCCACCTCTAATTGGATAATCGATACAAGGTATATTAAGTTCTTTATATACCTCATGAACAATATCAACAGAATAAGGGTATTTGTCGATAACTTCTTTCATGTTTTTATATGAATCTTTTATATCTAGAGAGATTAATTCTTTTTGGTATTCTTCATTAATCTCATCTCTTGCCTTAATAAATGCTTCTTTATAACTTTCAAGTTCATCTTTTTCAAAGCTTCTAAGAATATAATAATAATTTGCCTCTTCAACAAGTCCATTTATTAATACAAGATGAATAAAGCCTTCTCTTCCTTCGGTGTTTTCTGGCCTACATGGTGGCAAAAGCTTATGGAATTTTTGAATTACTTCCATTGCATTAATGAGTTTATTCTTTCCCATTGATGGGTGAATTGAAACACCTTTGGCGGTAACTTTTGCGCTTGCTGCATTGAAGTTTTCATATGAGAATACGGCAATTTCTCCACCATCAACTGTGTATGCATAAATCTTATCAGTATCTTTCTTAATGTAGTCTAAATCGATACCATTTGTACCACGTCCTATCTCTTCATCAGGAGAGAAGCATACCTTAATGTTTGGATAATTACCTCTTAGTTTTATTTTTTCAATTGTATCAAGGATAATTGCGATTCCAGCTTTATCATCAGCGCCAAGAAGAGTGTTTCCATCAGTGACAATTAAATCATGATCTCTATGATATTTCATAAGTTCAAATACATTTTCATCTAAAATTTTATCATCTGATAGTTTGATTGGATTTCCATCATAGTGCACAATCCTAGGTTTAATATCATAACCTTTAGCATCTGGAGATGTATCAACGTGAGCCATAAGGAAAATCGTATCAGATTTATTTGAATCTGATTTTAATGTTCCATAGGCAAAACCACCCTTATATATTGCATCCATCCCAAGATCCTTCATTTCCTCAACTAGCTCTTTTAGAAGAATAATTTCTTTATCTGATGATGGAATAGTGTCACTATTTTCATTGGATGTAGTTTCAAAACTAACGTATTTTAGAAATCTTTCAATAATATCCATAATCTAATACCTCTTATATAGAAATTATATCACGAGTTTTTTTATCAAGTAATCTTTTTAAACAAAATCACCATACAATATATTATAATTATTGTATGAGTTACGTAAAAGGCGAAGTTACCTATCGAGTATTCTTTAATGAAATGAATAGATATTCAGTGTATAAAGTCGATATAGAAGATACCGATGAAAATCCACTGAAGTTTTATAAAACCTGTACCATCACAGGTTATTTTGAAGGTTTAGATATTGGGTCTACTTTTATATTTAAAGGAAAACTTATTGAATCTAAAAAATATGGTTTCACATTTCAAGCAGATACATTTGAAAGGGTGCTTCCAACATC
>ONMY01000229.1 GCA_900318975.1 uncultured Bacillota bacterium
GAGATAAGTGTTCCTTCTTCTATAACTTTTGAAATGTTTTTGTTTTCTTTAATCGATTTTGTCGATGCATATTCTGTTAAAGATGGATTCATGACATCAAGTTCCATTCCCTTAAATGTTAAACCGATATTTGTGATTAAGGCTGCGATATAGGCAAGTGGAATTAAATCGATTAAATATTTAATCTTTAAGATTAATACTCCAAAGAAGAGCATCATATAAGCTACTGTAAGTATACTTAATGTGAATATTAAACTCACTATTATTTTTGCCCAAGTAACGTTTTCACATTTAGATGGGGCAGTTTTCAAAAGCACAAATTCGCTTCCCTCACGCGTTAGAGATGTTGAAATATCAATTGTGCTCGTAAGAGATAGAAGCATTAAGAATAGTACCGCAAATATTGATGCATAGACTGGACCGGTTGTTAGATTTAGGGCAAGTCTTGAATATACACCAAGTATTAGAAGCATGATTGATGGCATGAAGAGGAGGAGGAGATATGTCTCTGCCGTCTTACCGATATCTCTATATGACATCAAGAATTCTTTTCTAATAAAACTATTAAAGACATTCTTAGGTGCTTCTTCTTTTATTTTATGGTCTTTTTCTCTAGCTTCTTCCATCGATCTTGATGCTAAGCTGAAATAGAATGGTCTAATTATCAGTGTTACAAGAGCGATTCCAGATATAACGATTGATAGGATAAATAATATATTTAGTCCAATATTAGAACTATATAGCATTAACACAAAGAATCTAACATAAAGTGTAAATCCCGCAATGTCTTGAACAAATGATTTTATTTTATCGACGAATGTGACGTATTCTGTGATTACGGCAATCCTTTCCGGAAGTAGTGATACAATTATGAATACTAACGCATATGTGATAAATACTAAGAGTAGATTTGCGACGAGTTCAACTATAGGACTTGAATTGATATATCTTTTAATAAACGATGCTGGAAGACTGAATAAGCTTCCAAATAGAACTGGTATAATAGGTAGGAATATAATCACAATTGGAACTAATAAGAAATAATTGAGTTTTACAAATGGTAAGACTGAATATATGCTTTCATTAGTTGAAAGTCCAATTGTGAGAACTAAAGGTAGGATTCCAAAGAATGCTTTTCTAAGTTCAAAGATGTAATAAACTATGAGCTTAGATGCGAATACTTCACTGTGCCTACATGGGAAAGATAGTAGTAAGACATTATCTCTGTCTAGGAATAAGCTTTGCATCATTCCACCAGTGCACGTGACTATTGACGTCACTTGAAGAATTGCAATATAGAACATTAGGAAATCTGCACTTAATATGAAACCAATTGAGAAGAGGTTTACAACTACATTAAAGATTAAATATAGTCCTGCAGTAATTAATGCAATCAAGGCTAAAGAAACGATGAAAGACACTGTCTTTCTTCCAAAAGATAGTGAACTTTTCTTTCTTACGTTTTTAAGCTGCATTGAGACTAGAATAGATATTCTTTTAATAGTCTCATTCAAGTTTTCCTTGAAATTATTTTTTACTTCTTCCATTATTTGTTTTCGAGAATTAATCCTGCATCAGTTGTCTTGATGTCTTCTTCAGTGAATTTTCCTTTCTTTTCATCGGATACTACATATTTTAGATATAGAGATTCAAGTGTAGTACCTTCCTTCTTTAAATCTTCTATTTTATATACTCCCATGAGTTCACCATGAGATATAATTGCGATTTTATTACAGAGTTTTTCAATTACTTCAATTACATGAGTTGAGAAGAATACGATATTTCCTTTTGATGCATGTTCTCTCATGCATTCTTTAATTTCGTATGAAGATGTTGGATCTAGACCTGTTAGAGGTTCATCTAGTACCCATACTTTAGGGTTATGAATAAGTGATGCAATAACGACGAGTTTTTGCTTCATACCATGTGAATAGCCCTTTGCTTCTTTATCAAGCGCATCGGTTAAACCAAACATGTTAGTGTAATATTCAATTCTCTCATCTCTAGTCTTTTTATCGACTTTGTATAAATCTGCAACGTAGTTGATATATTCTCTTCCGGTTAGTTTTTCATAAACTGCGTGGTTATCTGAAACATAACCGATATTGAGTTTTGCTTGAAGTGGATATTTTTCAATATCATAACCATTGATTTCAATTGTTCCTTCAGTAATCGACTGTATTCCAACGAGGGATTTGATGACAGTTGATTTTCCTGCACCATTATGTCCAATGAAACCAAAGACATCGCCATCTTCAATTGTTAAGTTAAAGTCTTTTACTGAATAGTGATCGCTTCCACCATATTTCTTACTGAAATGTGATATCTTAATCATTGTTTTTCCCTCCATTTTCTTATAGATTTCTTCGATTTCTTTCTTTGTTGCATTTCCTATTTTTTCTTTTTTCAGTGCAGTTTTATAATTTGTAAGTCTGATATCATCGGCGATAAGGAAGAACCTATCAACGATGTACCAAAGAAGGAATGAAAATGCGATAAAGAATACATAGATTACAATTGTGTTTAAAACGTATATGTAGACATGTCTTCCAAAAAGATCAGCATAAACAACATATTTGTATTTTCCTTCAGCATTGACTGCATATTTTAAATTCCACGCTAACCTTTCAACAAGTGATATAGATGTGAATTTATCTCCGTAAAGGAAGAAAAAGTCGACATGTGTGGAATTTAGTGATGGGTCAATATCATAGTTTACATAAGCTCCTGCCGTTTGTGCGATTAATACATAGATTGTAAAGACACCAATTGCCTTAACCATATCTTTAAATTTTGGTCTTTCAAACACATTAAGTGATACCGCAAGGAATGGGAACACAAAGTCAATGATATGGTTGTACCAGAATTCAGCGATTTCTGATGAGAAGAAATCTCCATTACTTGGCAAGAGTAGAGCGAATAGTGCACCAAGAGTATTACAGAAGTATGTGAAATAGAATAGTGACTTTACATTGAATATTATCGCAATAAGCATGAATATTACTGCAGTATTACAGATATGAAGTGGGTAGTCTTGAAGCGGCATTGTGAATGTACAATACCTAGAATAATATTCATAGAAAGCCGAAAATGCTAGGAGGAGCATAAATGCCTTCTTCTCTTCCATACTTCTCTTTTTAAGGTATAAAAGAAGGAAGACGAAGAGTAGGATGGTAATTAAAAGCGATATTATATGGTTAATATTAAATCCAGTTGAATAACTTCCATTTTGCCCAAAGAGGAACTGAAGTGCATATATTGGCATCACTAGGAATGCAAGAAGCGGGAAGATATAAAGACCAGATAGAATATCTTTTGCCTTAAATCTTTCTTCTTTTTCTTTTAGTAATTCCTTCTTTAGGATAAGCGCATAGATGATGCCCATCATCGATATTTTAAAGAAAAAGAAACCTGCCTCCATTAGTTCTCTTCCCTTATAGTTACCAACAATTGAGAATATATTTGCCTTAAAGAAAATAATATTGATGATTATTACAAGTGGAAGCAAAAAGAGATTATATAATTTTAGTTCTTTTGTTTCTCTAAGTGTTCCAGTAAATGATGAAAGTATTGCGATATTAGTGAACCATTTAAGAATGAGAATTAAAAGTGCACTCACTCTTGATTCAAATACACCATCATATCTTCCCCTTAATACACCGGTTGTATATGATGATATTTCTTTCCAAGCATCGAATTCTTCTATGTTATATGGCCTAACCATTAAAATCACAAAAATACAAACAAAAAATAAGAAACAAGATACCTTAAGCATTATATCCAATACTTTTTTGTTTCTTACAAACATCATTATTAAAATAACTGATAACACTACTACAAGTAGAGATAATATTTGAAATAAAATCATAATGGGAAACCTTATATATTTTATATAAAGGCGTCTTTAACATATCATCTATGACTGAAAAAGACAAGATAATAACACATAGATATCAAAAACAAGTGGATAAGTTTCGAATATATGATGATTTTTTCAAAAATATTACACAAATAAAGAAAAAATATGAATTTCGACAAAATTCATATTTCTCTATTATTTATATATATTATTTGTTGGAAAAATACTCGATTTTATTGAAGAAATCATCCTTGTTTTTGATGTTTAATTCAAGGAGTGCTTCTCCTTTTACTCTCTTTGTTGAATATACTAAAGCTAGGTTATTTTCAAGTGTGATTGTTGATATGATATTTCCAGTTAATTCTAGGTTAAAGTTATATCTTTTTATTTCTTCTTTTGATGTATCGTCTAGAGTAATAAATGAAAGATCTAATTCATCAATATCTATCAAATAGAATTCATCTCCGCCTTCAGTTCTATATCCATCATCATCGTAAATCTTATCTCTAATAACAACGAGTTTGATATATTCCATTGGAACACGTCCTTTGTAATAGGCACTATTTCTTCTAAAATACATCTCTGTATTACCATATTTATAGATTTGATATTTTCCAATTCCCTTATAGGTTTGTGATGACGTTATAGATCCTTTTTTAAAACCAAAACGATTGTTTTTGATGTTGAAGAGCATTGGATTTCCATAATAATCCATTGGGGCAACGAATATATTTAATTTCTTTAATTCTTCTTCAGTTAATTTTCTTGTGGTTTCAATCTCGATAGATTCACCTCTTAAATTGATGCCACTAATTTTTAGTAGATCTAATTGTGCTTGGGCTTTAGCATCAGAAAGCTTAACCGCATCTTTTACGCCTTCTCTATATTCATCTATTCCAAGAATTGGAAGACTTCTAACATCATGGATTCCTGTGTAAGATGGATCTAATAAATAATAAAAATCAAATAGAATGTCCTTATATGTTATTTCAGTTCCATCTGGAGTCCTAACATCTTCACGAATAGAGATAGTATATTTATAAGAACCATCATTTTCCATTCTCTCAGTGATGCTTCCAACTGAAAAATTAAGTTTAGATTTTAAATCTGCAGGTTCATCTATTCTTCCATCCATTATAATGTTTCCATTTTCATCAAATGAGAATAGTCTTTCATGGATTAGTTCAACAACGACTTTTTCTCCTTCTGTTTGATAGTAGTATGGAGAATAATTGTTTCCAAGTGAACTTATACCAATTCTAAAATAGGCTATTTTATCAGTTATTTTATCAGTTTTTTTACAGCCTACGAGTGAAAATATTAAGATTAAGGATAGGATAATTATAAGTTTCTTCATATTTTATTCTTAAATATGCTAGTAATTATTACAAAAAATGTCTAGAAAAAACATAATATACTCAAAATCTTGTGAAAAATTAGAGAATATTTAAAAAAATAAAATCCTTAAAAAGGACTTTATTTTCATTTATTTTACGCTTTTAAGAACGCTTTATATCCGAGGTATGCTTCATATAAATCTACTTTAGATATTATCTCCATAGGAGCATGCATACTTAAAACTGGGATACCAGCATCTATTACATTCATATTATAGTTTCCAAGGATATAGGCGATTGTGCCTCCTCCACCTTGATCAACTTTACCAAGTTCAGATGATTGCCAGTTAACATTTGCATCATCAAATGCCTTTCTTATAAACGCATAGAATTCAGGCATTGCATCATTAGAACCTGATTTTCCTCTTGAACCAGTATATTTATTAATTACAAGTCCGTATGAGAAGAAAGCACAGTTATCAGGATCACTAACCTCAGGATATAGTGGGTCATATGCAGCACTTACATCGCTTGATAACATCTTTGAATTTTCAAAAGCAATTCTTGCATTATATAGTGGATGACCTTCACCTGTTAGAGTTAAAAGCTTTGCGATAGTGTTTTCAAAGAAGAGTGACTGTGCACCAGTTGCACCAACTGAACCTATTTCTTCTTTATCAACTAGAATACAGCAAGATGTATATTCAGGTTTATTAGTATCTAGTAGTGCAACTAAAGAACTATAGGCACAACACCTATCATCATGTCCATATCCTGCAACCATTGATCTATCAAGACCATAATCTCTTGCCTTACCAGCTGGAACAACTTCTATTTCAGCACTTAAAAAGTCTTCTTCTTCAACATTATATTTATCTTTGATAATCTTTAAAGCATTTTCTTTTACTGCTTGTCTAGAATCGCCATCAAGTGGAATATTTGCGAGTGTTAAATCGAGTTTTTCACCTTCTATTACTTTATCAGCTGTCTTTTCCATTTGATTCTTTGATAGATGGATTAATAAATCAGTGATGCCAAGAACTGGATCATTTTCATCATCACCAATATTTATTTCAACTGTAGTACCATCTTTTTTGCAGACAACACCATGAAGAGCTAGTGGGATTGTAACCCATTGATATTTTTTAATACCGCCATAATAGTGAGTGTTTAATAATGCAAATTCTTTTGATTCATAGAAAGGATGTTCTTTTAAGTCCATTCTTGGTGAATCAATATGAGCACCTAAAATTCTTAAGCCTTCGGTAATAGGTTTTTTACCAATGATGAATGCAGCAACATTCTTATTTTTGTTTATTACATATACTTTGTCATTAGCTTTTAATGATTTAAAAGAATCAATATTTTTGTATCCTTTTTCTTCTAATAATTCTACTGTCTTTTTAACTGCAAGTCTTTCTGTTTTAGAAAATGATAAGAAATCTTTGTATCCTTCTGCAAAATTCATTACAACTTTCTTATCACTATATTTATTCCACGCATTTTTCTTATACATATTTACGCCTCCTACTTATAGATATATAATACCATAAAATTAGATAATTGTTTATTCATAAACAAAAAAAGCATAAACAGATGCTTTGTTTATGCTTAATTAAATCTTACAAATAGATGTGAAAGTTTATAGAGGAATGTTCCAAAGATATGGCCGAGTTTACCAGGCATATTTAGAGTCCTAATAAATGTCTTATACCTAAATTTCTTACCCATCTTTTCATCATATGCGATGACTTCATCCCACATCTTCTTAAGTTCTTCTGCAGCACCGCCACCTTTATAGGTATGAGCAAGTACACAAGTTATCGCAAAGAACATATAAAGGCTATGATACATATATCTTACTTGGCCTTTAGTGAATCTTGAATCGTCTAAGTGATATGATTTAAACATAAGTGTAGTAACTAAGACTTGTTGATCATAGTGTTTAACGATATTTTCTTTAGATGTAGATTGTTCAGCTCTTCCGATTGTATATTGATATAAATCAATATTCATATAATATAATTTCTTAACGTTTTGAAGATTACCATGAACATAGTAATTATCTTCATAAGAAATATGTTTTGGAAGGACGATACCTGACTTTCTTAAAATCTCCATTCTAAAAGTTGCAGAATGGATAGTTATTAGTTGTTCTGGAGCAAATTTCTTTACTTCATCCCATCCAACGATTCTATTTTTTGGTATTTGTCTTTTATATGTAATTACTTTTCCTTCTTTTCCATTAACTATATAGCGATAGTCAGTGATTAAAAGATCTACTCCACCTTCGCTATCGATTTTCTCAAGGGTGTCTAAAAAGAGCTTTAAATCGCTTGAAAAATAATCGTCACTATCGAGTGCCTTAAAATATTTTCCTTGACCATTAATTATTCCTTGATTTAAACCTTCTCCATGACCACCATTTTCTTGATGGATAACGCGTACTATATTTGGATATTTTTCTTGATATTCATCAGCAATTAAAGGAGTACCATCTTTTGATCCATCATCAATGATTAAAACATCTAGTCTTTCATCATCAATCATTACACTATCAAGAGCCTTTCTCATGAGTGACTCTGAGTTATAGCATGGAACTAAAACAGTTAATAATTTCATACTCTTCACCTCTTTTTGACTGCACCTTATTATAGCAAAGTATCGCATTTTTGTCTTTATAAAAAGTTTTTAGGTGAAAAAGGTGTAGATAATGTGTGAATAAATATATGTTATAATGTTTATAAGGAGGAACTAGTATGTATGATTATTTAGTTGTCGGAAGTGGGCTTTTTGGTTCTGTCTTTGCAAGAGAGGCAAAGAATAGAGGAAAAAGCGTTCTTGTAATAGATAAACGCAGTAATGTTGGTGGAAATATCTATACTGAAAATGTTGAAGGCATCCATGTTCATAAATATGGAGCTCATATATTCCATACCAATAATAAAGAAGTTTGGGATTATCTAAATAAATATACTGAATTTAATAGGTTTACTAATTCTCCTATCGCAAACTATAAAGGTGAAATATATAGCCTTCCTTTTAATATGTATACTTTTAACAAGATGTGGGGTGTAGTAACACCAGCTGAAGCTAAAGAAAAGATTTTAAAAGAGGTTAGGGATGCAGGAATAACTACTCCAAAAAACCTAGAGGAACAGGCTATTTCTCTTGTTGGAAAAGATATATATTTAAAACTAATTAAAGGATACACTGAAAAACAGTGGGGAAGAGACTGTAAAGATCTACCTTCTTTTATCATTAAAAGACTCCCTGTAAGATATACATATGACAATAATTATTTTAATGCATTATATCAAGGGATTCCAAAAGGTGGCTATACAAAACTTATAAATAATCTTTTAGATGGAATTGAAGTCAGATTAAATACTGATTATCTAAAAGAAAGAGAAAAATATGAAAATATCGCAAAGAAGATAGTATTCACAGGACCAATTGATGAATATTATGGTTATAAACTTGGTGCTTTAGAATATCGAAGTGTTAGATTTGAAACTGAACTATTAGATATCGATAACTTCCAAGGAAATGCCGCAGTAAACTATACAGATAGGGAAACACCTTGGACAAGAATTATTGAACATAAATGGTTTGAATTTGGAAAGGATGATAATGGTAATGAAATTCCTAAGACTGTAATATCTAGGGAGTTTAGCAGTGAATGGAAGATTGGTGATGAGCCATATTATC
>ONMY01000160.1 GCA_900318975.1 uncultured Bacillota bacterium
CCATTAAATAGAGTACTGTTTGTTGAATAGAGGGTTGTCTTACCATATTCACGTTTTAGGGCTTTATTTGATATCTTTCCATGAGACATATAAGCAAGAAGCTGATGTCCATAACAAATTCCAAGGATTGGGATATTTAAATCTAGTATTGCATCTTCATAATGTGGTGATGTGCTGTCATTTACACTATTTGGTCCACCAGTAAAGATTATTCCTTTATATTTATCTTTGATTTCTTCTATTGTGATTCGGTCATAACTAATGATTTCTGCGTATACATTTAAAGAGCGCACTCTTCTTGCGATTAATTCATTATATTGACCACCAAAATCTAATACTAATATCTTATCCATAATGCTTTATCTTTCTATTTTTACATCTATTCCAATTAAATCTTTATTTGATTCTAAAACTGGATAGATGTAGTCATTTAAAAATTCAGTAACTTGTTCGGGAGCTCTTCCTGTGTATTTTTTAGTAGATGTGTATTCATCCATTTTTTCTTTAGAAATATTTAATACTTTAGATGATAATAGTCTATCTATTAAATCATTATCAAGTCCTTCTTTTTTGATTCTATCAGATGCTTCTAGTGATAGTTTTCTTATTTCTTCATGAAGAACTTGTCTATTACCACCTTCTTTTACAAGATCCATGAGGATAGTTTCAGTAATCATAAATGGTAGTTCGTTTTTGAGGTTCTTTTTGATTACTTTTTCATTTACGATGAGACCACTTGATACATAGATAGTAAGATCTAGGGCAGAATCACAAGCAAGGAATCCTTCTGATACTACGATTCTTTTGTTTGCAGAATCATCTAGAGTTCTTTCTAACCACTGACTTGATGCGGTAATGATGGTGTTTAGTGAATTAGATATTATATATCTTGAAAGAGATGCGATTCTTTCAGATAGAATTGGGTTTCTTTTGTATGGCATCGCAGATGAACCCACTTGAGTTGATTCAAATGGTTCTTCAACTTCTTTTAGATGAGCAAGAAGTCTAATGTCGTTTGAAAACTTGGTCATTGATGATGCGATAGATGAAAGGACGCTGTAGACTCTTTGATCTATCTTTCTTGAATATGTTTGACCTGAAACTGGATATACATTAGAAAATCCCATCTTTTTTGCGATTTTTAAATCTAATAGTTTTGGGGCATCTTTGTCATTAAAAAGTTCTATGAAAGATGCTTGAGTTCCGGTTGTGCCTTTAGAACCAAGTAGTTTTAATGATGATAGGATGTAGTTAAGGTCTAATAGATCAAAATAGAAATCTTGAAGCCAGAGAGTCGCTCTTTTACCGAGGGTTGTTGGCTGAGCTGGCTGAAAGTGTGTATATGATAGTGTTTCTATGGTTTTATACTTATCTGCGAAATCTGAAAGTATCTTGATGACGTTAATTAGTTTCTTCTTGATGAGAAGGAGCGCTTCTTTCATGATAATGATATCTGTGTTGTCAGTTACGTAGGCACTAGTTGCACCAAGATGAATAATTGGAGAAGCTTTAGGACATACTTTTGAATATGCATAGATATGGCTCATAACATCATGATGAAATTTCTTTTCATATTCTAGGGCATCGGTGTAGTTGATGTCATAGATATGTGCTTTCATTTCATCTATCATATCTTTAGTTATTACTTCTTTTCCATTTTGAGTTAAACCGAGTTCCATTTCACTTTCAGCAAGAGCTACCCAAAGTTTTCGCCATGTGGTATATTTTTTATCACTACTAAATATGTATCTCATCTCGCTTGATGCATATCTTGTCTCAAATGGACTTTCATATTCTTTATAATCACTCATAATAATTACCTTTCAATATAAGCATTTCTCTCTTGCCCTACTGATATGTATTTGATTGGACATGAGATATTGTTTTCTATGAATTCTACATATTTTCTAGCATTTATTGGTAGGTCTTCCCATTTTCTTACCATTGATATATCTTCCTTCCAGCCATCTAAATATTCATAAACTGGGTTACAGTCTTCAAGTTCGAATGGGAATGGAAAATCCTCGATTAGTTTTCCGTTTAATTCGTATTTTGTACATACGGGGATTTTATCCATGTATGAGAGAATATCGAGTTTAGTAAGGGCGATGTTTGTGGCGTTTTGGCATTTTATGCCATAACGCGTTGCGACAAGATCGATTGGACCAACTCTTCTTGGCCTTCCGGTTTTTGCGCCATACTCTTTTCCTTCTTCTCTTAACTTGTCACCTTTTTCATCGGTCCATTCAGATACAAATGGTCCTTCACCAACACAAGTTGAATAAGCTTTTACAACACC
>ONMY01000187.1 GCA_900318975.1 uncultured Bacillota bacterium
ACTTCTGCATCTTGTGTAACTGGTCTTTCAACATTAACATCAATTGTTGATACATATAGCATTTTTGGCAAGGTCGTGCTTGTAATATTAATGGAAATTGGTGGATTATCTATAATTACTCTAGCATCTTTCGTTCTTATGCTTTTTGGAAGAAAGATGGGGTTTTCATCAAAACTATTCTTAACAAGTGCATTAAACCAAAACACACCAAGAGGAATACTCAGTTTATTAAAAAAGATCGTTATTGTTTCATTCTCAATTCAAACTGTATTTATAATAATTAATACGTTTATCTTATATAAGTATTATGGTGATTTCTTTGAGACACTTGGAGTAGCCATCTTCCATACTGCATCAAGTTTTAATAATGCGGGGTTTGATATATTTGGATCTTCAAGCATGATTGAATATCATAGTGATGTTTTACTAAGTTTATCTACAATTCTTGCGATTACGCTTGGTGGGCTTGGATTTATTGTTCTTGCAGAATTAATATCTCTACCTTTTAACAAGCATTTATCATTCCACTCAAAAGCTGTATTACTAATATCTTCTATTCTTATATTTATACCGATGATTGTGTTTAAATTTAGTATGAATATTAGCTGGTTAGAGGCATTATTTACATCCGTGACTGCGAGAACCGCTGGATTTACTGTTATTGATTTTTCGGTGTATATGAGAGAAAATATCGCATATCCACTAATGTTAATACTAATGTTTGTTGGTGCTAGCCCAGTTTCAACTGGTGGTGGTGTTAAAACAACTACTTTCTTTACAATCATCGTAACAATCATTTATTCTTCTGTTGGTAAAAAACCAAGAGCATTTAAAAGAAGTATTGGATCTGAAGCTATTTTAAAATCATTTACTTTAGTGTTTATTTCACTTGCATATATATTATTATTATCGATAGGTTTAAAAGCTTTTAATAGTGATTTAACTTATCAAGATTTGTTCTTTGAAGCATTTTCAGCTTTCGCAACTGTAGGTGTTTCTATGGGTATCACCCCGCTTCTTTCTATCGGTAGTAAAATATTAATTTGTATCACAATGTTTATTGGACGTGTTGGACCTCTTTCATTCGTAAGTATTTGGAACAATAGTTTCATGGAAGAAAAGAGTGCTAATGTAAAATATGTTGAAGAAAAAATAATAATAGGATAGAGATAATATGAAAAAGAGTTTTGTAATTATTGGACTTGGAAGATTTGGAATTGGAGTAGTAAAGGAGCTTGTCTCTTTAAAAAGAGACTGTTTAGCTATCGACAAATTTGAAGACGCTGTAAAGAATGTCAGTCAAATCATGTCAAACTGCGCAGTTGCAGATGGCACAAAGATTGAAGCATTAAGAGAGCTTGAAGTTGAATCTGTCGATCATGCAATAGTCGCAATTGGTAATAACCTTCAAGATACTATTCTTACTGTAATAAATTTAAGAGAGCTTGGCGTTAAACAAATAACAGTAAGAATTGATTCAGATGATTTTAAAGATGTAATGCTTAGACTTGGTGCAACCGATGTAATTATTCCTGAAGAAGCAAGCGCTATAAGTCTTGCGAATCAGATTATATCTGATACTATTCTCGATTATTATAGCGTGCATGACGAATACAGTATGGCAACTATTGTGGTTGGAAAGAATTTTGAGGAAATTACATTATTAAATTTAGCATCATTAAAGAGATTTGATATAAATATCATTGGTATAAAAAGAGATGATAAATTTATTCAGCCAAAAGCTAATGATTTAATTAAACCTGGTGACTTATTAACAATATTTGGCCCTGATAAGAATATTACCAAATTTGATGCATTCTTAAATAAATAATCTTTATAAAAAAATACGATGTGACCCATCGTATTTTTATTTTATCCATTCACTACTTATGTATTTTTCAAACTCACTATGCTCTTTTAGAGACTTTTCTACATCTATGCTGTAATCTACTGTGAATGTTTGAGATTCTTCATCATCAAAATATTCCTTGATTCTTATTCCGCCTAGTGCTTCCATTGTTTTCCAAGATGCTGGATTATCTAAATCAGCATCGAGTAGAGCGTCTTTAATATTGTGCATATTACATACTTTTAAGCCCAGATAGAGGTTTATCTTGTTATAGCCTTTTCCTCTTTCTGTTGGCCTTATGCTATAACCAATTGTACCACCTCTTTTTTTAAGTTTTTCATTTAGAACTAGTCTTATGTTTATCATCCCAATTATTCTTTTATCACTTTCTCTTACTAAAAAGAAGGTTTTTGCTGGTACTTTTTCTTCATCCGGTATTTTTACATAATCTTCTTCCAGTTTTAAAAGCCAACCTTCATAATTGTCAAGGTATCTATGGAAGCCACCAAAACCATGCATCTGTGAATTATATTCAATAAATTCATTCGCAAA
>ONMY01000163.1 GCA_900318975.1 uncultured Bacillota bacterium
TATTGCTTAGTAGAGTCTACTTGCTTAGCGGCTTCAATATACTTTTTACCTTTTTTCATAAATGTTGTTTCCTCCTTGTGGTAATAGCGGAATATCCTTCCACACAATTGTCAAATGACTATTCTACGATTTCAATGCCCATCTGACGAGCAGAGCCCGCGATGATTCTCATTGCAGCTTCGATATCATTTGCGTTTAAATCTGGCATCTTCTTTTCAGCGATTGCCTTAAGCTGTTCTTTAGTGATAGTTCCAGCTTTTTCTTTGTTAGGTTTTCCTGAACCTTTCTTGATTCCTGCAGCTTGTCTTAAAAGATCTGATGCTGGTGGAGTCTTGGTAATGAAAGTGAAACTTCTGTCATCATAAACGCTGATGATTACAGGAACAATTGAGCCAACCATATCCTTAGTTCGGTCGTTAAACTGAGTTACGAATTGCTGTAAATTGACACCTGCTTGTCCTAGTGCTGGTCCGATAGGTGGAGCTGGAGTGGCTTTTCCACCAGGGATTTGCAATTTAACAACTGTTTTAACTTGTTTTGCCATGATGTTTCCTCCTTGATCATGTTGTGGTCTAGTGAGCACATTTTGCGCTCTCCCACACGTGTGAACAACTCGCACGCGTTTTTTATTATATAATAATCAATTATTAATGTCAATAATTAATTTTTGTAAAAATTCAAAAAAATTGTCCTTTGCGACACGGATAGGTGTTGTTTTATTTAGATGCTATTTCAATCATCTTTTTTATCGACGATTTATCGATATTTTTGAAATAATAATCTGCATATTTTTCTAGTGTTTTTTGGTGCTTTTCACTCGTTTTATCATAGAGTCCAACAGTGATAAATCCGAGTGGTTTTGTGGCAATAATACCATATGGTAGATCTTCAAAAATAATGGTTTCTTTATAAGATATATTAAAGTATTTAGCGCATTTAATATAGATGTCTGGATGCTGTTTAGATTTACCTATTTCTGTTGATGTTTCTATATATGAAAAATACTTATCTAGTGATAATTTTTTAAGACAAGCAACTATTAATTCTCTATCGGTTGATGATGCAACTGCCATCTTAATTCCAAGATTAAAATAGGTATCTAAGAGTTCGGTAATATATGGCTTTATTTCTACTTTTGTTAAGTAGTTTTCTAGCATAATATCATCTATCATCCTACATACTTCTTTATTAGTATATTTAAGATTATATTTACTTATTAGATAATCTGCAGATTCAGGAAGAGACATTGATAAAAATTTGTCGCAAAGATTATCCTCGGCACGAATTCCATCTCTTTTTAAAAGTTCAGTTGCAGATGTTTCCCAGTACGGCATTGAATCGACAAGTGTGCCATCGAGATCAAATATTGCAAGTTTTATCATACAAACCTCATTTAATAATAAAAGGTAGCATAAGCTACCTATTAATTTACAACCTCAATATCATCAGCAGGAACTGGAACTGAAATTGTACGTCCGAACATTTCTACTGAGATTGTTGTTTCCATCTTTTCAAGATCGATTGCTTCAACTTTACCAACACGGTCCTTGAAATTTCCTCTAACAACAGTAACGATATCACCAACATGATATGAAATTTCAGGAGCTTTAGTAATACCACAAGCTTTTAGAATTGGTTCCATTTCATATGCAGGAACTGGAACTGGTCTTGTTTTATTACCAGCAGATCCTAAGAAACCTGTAACTTGAGGAGTGTTTCTTACAACCCACCAAGACTTTTCATTATCGATCATTTCGATGAATACATAACCAGGGAAAAGTTTAACAACTTTTTCTTTGACTGTACCATCTTCTTTTTTCTCTTGAACAGTCTGTTCTGGAACGATAACTTGGAAGATTTGACCTTCCATATCCATTGAAGTGATACGTTGAATTAAATTGTCTTTAACGGCATTTTCTTTTCCAGAATAGGTCTGGACGATATACCAAAGTTTTTCGCCCTTAATTTCAGCCATATTATGCTCCGAACATTAAATTGAAGAGTGGGGCAAGTGCAAGGTTGAATAAGAAGAATAATGCTGTTAAGAATGCGATGAAGCATACAACAGTTAAGCTATTAACGAATAATGTCTTCTTATCTGTCCAAGTGACGAACTTGAGTTCTTTGAAGCTTGGAACGCAAACAGGCCATACACAATATACGATAGATGCAACTGATAAAACGATAATGATTGATGAAATTAAGATTACTTTCCAAGGTTTATTGAAAATCCACCAACCAGAAAGTGAAATATCAAAATATGCATCAGCAAATGGATTTACAGTTCCTTCATCTCCCATTGCATTACCAATACCAGCAAGTAGAATATAGAGTGCTAGTACTAAGAGGATTAATGCAAGTGCGAATAATAACCAGTTTTCGAATTTGTGTTCTTCTTTGATGAATGCCCAAACTCTAGCCATTGATCCTTCTTTAGCATCTTTTGTCTTTTTATTTTCTTTTACTTCGACTTTTTCTTCGTCTTTAACTTCTTTTACTTCTTTTTCTTCCATACGATTCTCCTGTTACTTCGACTCCTTGTGTAGAGTCCTTCTATTACAGTGCTTACAAAACTTTAGAATCTCTATTCTATCTTTTCGTAGGCTGTTCTTTTTCATTGAATAGTTGCGAGATGAGCACTCTGCACAAATTAAAATAACTTTTTCCTGCATTATCGGTCGTCCCATTTTATATATTTTATAGATATAAAA
>ONMY01000261.1 GCA_900318975.1 uncultured Bacillota bacterium
ATTTATGGCAAATAATAATGTAAATCTTCAGGCAGCCAAGGATTTAAAAGATGATGAGTTCTACACTACTTATGAAAGTATAGTGGAAGAACTTTCTCATTATAAACATCATTTTAAGGACAAAGTTATCCTTTGTAATTGTGATGATCCGTATGAATCAAATTTTTGTAAGTATTTTCTTAAGAATTTCAATATACTAGGATTAAAGCGATTGATATGTACATCCTATAAGGAATCAAAAGTTGTAGCTTCCCAATTAAAACTATTTGACGAAGATAATGATATTCTAAAAATGGGTTTTGGATATGTCATGGACATAGCAAAAGTGGGAGATGGTGATGCAGAATTTTCTGACGAGTTTATAGAGAACTGGTTAAAAAAAGTTCGCCCAATTAAGAAATTAAAAGGGAATGGTGATTTTCGTTCAAAAGAGTGTCTTTCTTATTTAAAGAAAGCTGATATAGTAGTTACTAATCCCCCATTTTCCCTATTTAAAGAAATGGTTTCCATACTTGTGAAGTATAAGAAAAAATATCTTCTTGTAGGGAATCAAAATGCTCTTACTTATAAAGAGATTTTTCCACTAATTCAAAATAACGAGGCTTGGACTGGATATAGATTTGGAGATATGAAATTTAGAGTTCCCAAAGATTCTGCTCCTAGAAATACAAGGTTTTGGATAGATGAAACCGGTCAAAAATGGCGGAGTCTGGGGAATGCAATGTGGCTTACAAATTTGGATATTGATAGAAGGCACAAAATCTTGGAATTGACAAAGGTATATTCTCCAGAAGAATATCCTCATTACGATAATTATGATGCTATAAATGTAAAGCGTGTAGAAGATATCCCTATGGATTATCCAGGAATTATGGGGGTGCCAATCACAATTATCAATAAGTACAATCCAGAGCAATTTGAGTTGGTAGGAGAAGCCAATCATGGTTCTGATAATGAATATGATTTGTTTAAACCATTAGTTAATGGGAAGCAACTGTTTAAAAGAATTCTTATTAGAAATAAAATGCCTGTAATAGAAAAGATATCCGATTTTAAAATTCTTGATCTATTTTGTGGAGCAGGGGGATTCTCATATGGTATGGAAAAAAATCCTCATTTTAAAACTTTAATTTCACTAGATAATGACATTTATATCAAGGATACTTTCAAAAAGAATATGCCTGATTGTGATGTCATGATTGGGGATATTACAAGTTCTGATATTAAGGAAGAGATTATTAAAAAATCAAAGTCTCTTGGAATTAACATGATTATTGGTGGTCCCCCTTGTCAAGGTTATTCTAATAAAGGGAAAAAAATGGGTTTACAAGATCCTCGCAATTTTCTATTTAGAGAATATCTATCTTTTGTTAAAGAACTTCAACCAGATGTTTTTGTTATTGAGAATGTAAAAACTTTACTTTCAACTTCACATGGATGGTTTAAGGATGAAATAGTTAAAACAATTAAGGAGCTGGGCTATTTTGTTGATTATGGAGTTCTTAATGCGTCTCATTTTGGAGTACCTCAAGCAAGAGAAAGGGCAATTTTTATCTGTTGTAAACATAAAATTATCCACTTACCAAAAGGAACAATAGATTCTTTTGTTACAGTAAGGGACGCAATATCTGATTTGGCTTACCATGAATCAGGTGAAGGTTCTTTTGAAGATGAATATACAACTCCAGCAACCAGTTCCTACCAAACTCTTATGAGAAGAAATTCAGTTAAGTTGTATAATCACATTGCTTCCAAACATAAAAAAGTAGCAATTGATAAGTTAGCAATGATACCCCCTGAAAAAGGAAAAGAATTTCTACCAGAGGAAATGATAGGTAAGCAAAAGTTTAAAACAACATGGGGAAGACTTAAATGGGATGAGGTTTCTCCAACAATTGATACTAGATTTGATGCAGCTTCAAATGGAACGAATAATCATCCTTTCCTCAACAGGGCTATAACTCCACGAGAGGCTGCTAGAATTCAATCCTTTGATGACAGATTCATTTTTTGTGGGTCTAAGGTAAGAATTCGCAAGCA
>ONMY01000246.1 GCA_900318975.1 uncultured Bacillota bacterium
GAAAAATGTACTGGGTTTTGCGAAAAACTATACAGAATATAGTGTTTCGGGTAAAAAAGGTAATATATCGTCTGATTGATGGAGCTAGAGAGCTTCCAGGAACTGCAGGAACAGTTGAAAAAGTAATAAAAGTTATTTAATAAGAGGATTTTAATGAACAAGAAATGTCAAGTGTTTACACCACAGGATTATGTCGAAAAAATATTAGATGATGTAGGCTACATATCTAATTTATATGGGAAAAAAGTTTTAGAAAACTCCTGCGGAGATGGAAACATTTTGGCCAAGGTTGTTGAAAGATACATCGCAGACTGCAGAGCACAGGAATTATCTAGAACAAAAATCAAAAACGGGTTACAAAGAGACATTGTTGGAGTTGAAATTGATAAAGAGCAAAGCAAAAAGTGTATTGAACGGCTAAATAAAATTTTGGAAGACAATAATATTCCGCAGATAACATGGCAGATATATACTACTGACTATTTGAAAAAGAAGTTAAATCTAAGCTTTGATTATATTGTTGGTAATCCACCATATATTACATATAGTGAGATGAAATCTGCTGAACAAGAATATTTAGGAAAACACTTTTCAGCATGCAAAGCAGGTAAATTTGATTACTGCTATGCTTTTATGGAAAAAAGTCTAACTGACTTGAGCACAGATGGCAAGATGGCTTATTTAATTCCAGTTAGCATATTTAAGACAGTTTTTGGTGAAAAACTTCGTAGCATAATGAGACCTTATGTTAGAAAAATTACAGAGTATACACAGGATGGAGGGTTCGATGAAGCACTTGTAAAACCGGCTATTATTGTTTTAGAAAAAAACGAGATTAGTCATGAGCTGCAATATGTAGACGATGCAAGCGGAATAAGTAGAAAAATACAAAATAATCAGCTCGCTTCAAAATGGACTTTTAACGACGACAATGTAGGAAACAATAGGTTTGGAGATTATTATAAAGTATCACATGTTGTTGCAACAATGCTGAATAAAGCATTTGTGTTATCAGGTGGGGAGGAAACAGAAACTAGTTATATTCTAGACGATTTCCATATCGAAAAGGATGTAATAAGACCTACAGATACTCCTAAAAATAGACATTATGGGAGAAATGAAAAGATCATATTTCCATATTACTATACGGATGGAAGACTGTGTCATTATACCGATAGGCAGTTTGCAGAACGTTTTCCAGAAGCGTGCAGATACCTGAATTCATTCAGAAAAGATTTGATGGGTCGTAAAAGTGATAAATCTGCTTTGTGGTTTGAATATGGAAGGTCTCAGGCATTAGTGGGAATTAATAAGAGAAAATTACTGATGTCTACAGTTATTTCAAGTAGAGTTGAGGTTTATGACTTGTCGGCGGAAAGCATTCCTTATGCTGGAATGTATATAATTCCTATTACGGATAATGATGAAATGAATTTGCAACGAGCCAGGGAAATCTTGGAAAGCGATGAGTTTTATCAATATGTGCAGAACATAGGTATTCATATTAATGGAAATTCGGTGAGAATAACATCAAAGGATATAGAAAACTACAGGTTTTAGGAGTGAATGATTATGGAATCAATGATATTTCAAGTAAGTGCAAAAACAGCACGGTTGATTGGCCGCGAGAATATTTCAGATGTAGATGGAGCGGTTATTGAACTTGTGAAAAATGGATATGATGCAGATGCAGAATGTGTTTTTGTGAAATATCATATTCCATTTGATCTTGTGCCTAAAAAATTGACTCTTTCGGAAGTTAAGGAGTATTTTGCGGGTTATGAAAATCTGATTGACAGTTACTATAAAGCTAGTAATGGCAGTTATGTATTGAATCAAGATGTCCAGGATTTATCAGAATTAGAATTATATATCAAAAGTATAGCGAAAATCATTATATTGGACAATGGTACGGGAATGACTAAGGATATTTTGCAAAAATCATGGATGAACATAGGAACTGACAATAAAGAAAAAAACATTTTTAGTAAGAAAAAAAATAGAGTTCGTACTGGTGCAAAAGGCATAGGCCGCTTTGCATTGGATAAGTTGTCTATAAAAACAACTGTATTTACAAAGTCAGTAGATGACGACACATATATTTGGAAGATTGACTGGCAACAATTTGAGAATGCAGAACTTTTAAATCAAGTTGAAGCAACATTGGATACTGTAAATGATAGTTTTAATTCTATTGTAAAAGATGTACTAGGAAATGATTATAACTTGGTAGCTGGTTACAATTGGACAACAGGAACAATAATCGTATTATCACCTATAAGATCGTTTTGGGTAGATAGACTGTATACAAAGGTTAATAGTAATATAAGAAATATCAATCCTTTAGGAAATGTTGATAAATTTGATGTTCATGTTAGAAATGATTATCATCATGAGTTCGACTATAGCCCAGAAGATGAAACTATAACAAGAGAAAACTATGATTATATGATTGATGCTGAATATGATGGTAATAACACAGTTAAAGTTGTTTACGATAGGAATGAAATCAATATTGGACCAATGAAAGTATCAAGAGTATTCTCTGAGACTGATAAAGAGGAATATGATATTGAAGAATTTTGGGATAGAGATGCTTTTAAAAAGGAAAAGTATACTAGAAAAGATTTTGATGGAAAACAAGAATTCACTTTTTCATTGGAAGAACTTGTCCCTGTAAAATTGAGACAGGATTTAAATGAATATAAAAGTATCGGCCCATTTTCTGCTAAATTTTATTATTTGAAAAATAAAAAGAGTACGGTTGAGGTTGTAAAGGATTTAAAACCCCGTAAGAGAGAAAAATTATTGAATGATTTTTCGGGCATTAAGATATATAGAGATAGTTTTAAGGTAAGGCCATATGGAGATCAGGGACAATTTTATGATTGGTTAGGGTTGAGTATTCGGCAACAAGCAAGTCCGGCAGCAGCATCTCATCCTACAGGAAAATGGAGAGTCTCACCAAATCAGCTAATTGGTAGCGTTGCAATTAGTAGAATGAAGAATCCCAATCTTCATGATAATGCCAATCGTGAAGGGATGAATTTAAATAGAGAGTACGACTGTTTTGTGGATTTGATTGATAGTATACTATCAAAATTTGAATATGATAGACAGTATGCATTAAGGGAGTTTGCACTTTGGATCGGTGATAAAGAAAAACGACATAAAGCAAAAGCACAAGAAATTTATGAACAGGTAATGCGTGAGAACGCCGAAAAGGAGAAAAATAATAGGGATGATTCTGAATCAAAATCAGACAAGAAAACTAAGGAATTCACAAAAGATGAACTTAAAGATGCAATAGTATCACTTGGAAAAGAAAAAGAAAAAAGTATTAGCAATGAACAATTGATGATGGTTTTGAGTGCAACTGGAGTAATGGCACAGACTTTTTCGCATGAAATAACGCGAATTGAGACGGATTTGGGTAGTAGGGGACAGCATCTTAGAGCCTCTATTGACATGCTATTGGATCATGAGCCATATACTGGTGATGAAGATTTTAATCCATATGAACAAATAGAAGAGCTAGATAATACTGATCTGTTGCTCTCGGAATGGGTTGGATTAATAATGGACTCTGTTGATTCTAATCGATTTGCGATAAAGATGGTTAATTTAAAAGATATTATAGAACATATATTAAATTTATGGAAACCATTACTTAAACGTAAATACATAGAAATAGATGCTGAAAATTTAGCCGAAGTTGATATGAAAATGCCGGAGATTGATATGCATCTATTAGTAAATAACTTTTTACTGAATTCTGCATATTTTCTAGAAGAGGCAGAAGGAGCACGTAAAATCAGTATTAAGCTTTATTTAGACAAAGATAGAATAATACTTGATATGAAGAACAATGGGCCGTTATTGGATTCTAAATATCGCCAAATGCCGGATGAATCATTAGATGCAAGGGAAACAAGTAAAGAAGGTGGAACAGGACTTGGATTATGGATTGCAAAAGAAGCAATGATAAGAAATGATGGAGAATTGCACGTTATACCTATAGATGATGGATATTTGTTAAGAGCATCTTGGAAAAAGTGAGGTGAATATTATGTTTTTAATTGGATTAATCGATGATGAAGATAGCGAAATAAAAAAAATAAGAAGAACAATTAAAACAAATGCTCCGGTTAATGTAGACTTTGATTTTAAATCATATAACATACCAACTACTGGAGATGATGCAGTAAATCTTATATCAAATGAGATAATTAAGGATATCGAAGATCAAAGTGTGATGTCTTTAATTATCGATTATAAAATCATGGTTCAAACGCTTAAAGTACAAGGCACAGATATACTAAAAAAAATCAATGATTTTGTTCCCAAGTTCCCAGTTATTATTTTGACAGAGAGAGTGGAAGATAGCATTAAACCTGAATTTGTTGATGCAGATAAAGTATACAAGAAGAGAGACTTCTTTAAACTTGAAGAAGAGTACTCAAAGGAAAAGGTAACTCATATTTTTGATAGTATGAAAAAATATGTAAATCAAAAGGACCAGTTGATTGTTAATCTGGAACAGATGAAAGAAAAGTTGTCATCTGGTGATAGATCTGTAATTGGCGATGTGTTGAATATAGAGGTAGAATTGGATAAGTTTATTCCTGTAGAGGAAACACAGTTAGATAGAATATACAATCCTGAAAAGATGAGGTCGATTGTCGACTTGATAGAAAAGGCTGATGAATTGATAGGAAAATAAATATGAAATATAAGTTTCGTGATTTTAAAATTCAAAGAACATGTAATAAAAAATATGCAGATTATCACTCATATAAATCTGCATTGGAAAAGGATTTTCACCATCGTTGTGCTTATTGCAATTTGTTAGATACAATGATTACGACGCCTTTCGAGGTGGATCATTTTGTTCCGCATGATGCATTTAAAAATGTGTGGCCAGAATTAGAAACAACATATGATAATTTGATTTATTCATGTAAAAAATGTAATAGAGAGAAAAGTAATAAATATGCTGGTGATTTGACTAAGAAAAAAATAGAAAATCAACTGTTTTATAAACCAGATATAAAAGACTATGCAGATATTTTCTATCGCAACGAAGAAGGTGGAATATGCTCGGATGATGATTTGGGAAAGAAAATGATAGTAACTTTGAAGCTGTACAGCCCAATTCACAATTTGGCTTGGATATGCGAAAGGTTAGATAGTACCTCTAAAAAACTCGAAGAAAGAATAAAAATAGAACCAGTTGATTCTGATACTCGAAAGAAGCTTGAAGAAGCTCAGAACCAATTAAAGAGTTATTATGCAGATTGTTTGAAAACGTTTATCGCAAATTACAATAATAAAAGCTTTTCACAAGCGCAGCAATCCTAGATAAATACGTATTTAGAGGAATAAGATATGCGTAAGATAATAAAAAATGCCATCCGGTGCAAACACTGTGGCGACACAATTGAATCAGTGAATGTACATGACTATGTGACCTGTAGTTGTGGGGCATGCGGTGTAGATGGAGGATATGATTATCTTCGCAGAAGTTTTAAGACTTCTCCAGAAGATGACTTTATTGATCTGAGTGAATATGATGATAATAATATGAAATTGCAGAAAGGGTGACAATACATGACAGTAGAAGAAATCCTTCAGGGTGAATCAAAGGACCTGGAGTTCAAGGAAAAACTGCCGGAAGACAGTAAAAAATATATGAAGACGATAGTCGCCTTTTCTAATGGAGATGGAGGCAGACTTATAATCGGTGTCAATGATGACAGGGAGATTGTGGGAGTTGATCAGACAGCTGTATTTACCATGATTGATAAAATCACCAATGCAATTAGTGACAGCTGTGAACCTTTGATTATTCCGAATATTGCGCCACAAGCAGTTGGAGATAAAACGGTTATTGTTGTAGAAATCAGTGCAGGAAGGCAGAGACCTTATTATCTTAAATCGCTCGGAATGGATAAGGGTACATTTATACGTACAGCCGGGTCGACCAGACTTGCAGACAGACCTTTTATTCAGGAAATGTATTATGAGGATGAAAACAGATCCTTTGATAATGTTGTTAATAAAGACATTGAAGTAACAGATGCAGATATCAAGAGTTTCTGCGAGGATATGAAAAAAGAGGCACAGCGTAATTGCTTGAACGAGAAAGATGCTGAAAAGGTAAAGACGCCTACCAAGAATAATCTGATAACCTGGGGAATTCTTAAGGAAGAAAACGGAGTTGTTCGTCC
>ONMY01000164.1 GCA_900318975.1 uncultured Bacillota bacterium
ACTTCGTTGCTCTTGCTGATATCACAGGCCCTAAGGGTGATACTGGTGAACAAGGTCCTCAAGGCGAAAAGGGTGAAACTGGTGCAACAGGTGCTACTGGTGCTCAAGGCGAACAAGGCCCTAAGGGTGAAACTGGTGCAACTGGTGCAACTGGCCCTCAAGGCCCTCAAGGTGAACAAGGCCCTAAGGGTGAAACTGGTGCTACTGGTGCAACTGGCCCACAAGGCCCTAAGGGTGAAACTGGTGCTCAAGGTCCTCAAGGCCCTGCTGGTGCTGATGGTGCTGATGGCGCTGATGGCGTTGATGGTGCAACCGGTCCTCAAGGTCCTCAAGGTGAAAAGGGCGACAAAGGTGAAACTGGCGCTCAAGGTCCTCAAGGCGAAAAAGGCGAAAAGGGTGAAAAAGGTGACAAAGGTGACAAGGGTGATCCAGGCGAAGCTGCTCAAGGTTGCGGTTCTGTAATCGGAATCTCTGCAGTTATGATCTCTAGCCTTGCAATCTGCGGTGCTGCACTTGCACTTAGAAGAAAAGAAAGAGAATAATTAAGTTTACTTTCATTTAATAAAATAAGTGCCAATCCAATGCTCATTTTTGAGCATTGGATTGGAGCATTTAAGAAGGCAACAATTAATCCCCTTAAATTCATTGTTGTCTTCTTAAGTGTTTAATTATTTATGAAAAGGAGTCATATTATGAAAAGAACAAAACCAATTCTAATTTTAATATTTATGATTTGTTTGTTTGTTGTTGTCGGATGTGGAGGAAATAATCCAACAACCAAAAATGATGGTATTACAACCACAACCAATTCAAACAATCAAGAAGGAAAAGATATAACTGTTATTTTCGATTACAATTATACTGGAGCACCAAGCCCAAAGAGTGTTAGTGTTGAGTATGATGATGTTGTTGAAGAACCAACAAAACCAGAACGTGATTTATATCAGTTCACTTTTTGGTATAAAGATCAAGAATGCAAAGAAAAATTTAATTTCGAATATTCAATTACAAGCGATATAACCCTATATGCTGGTTGGAAAAAAGTTGCAGTCCTTGTTCAGTTTAATACAAATGGTGGAAGCACAGTTGAAGATTTAACTGTAACTATTGGTGGAATCGTTTCTCAGCCACAAAACCCAACACTTGAAAACAAAATGTTTGTTGGATGGTATAAAGATAGTGCTTGTACTGAAGTTTTTGATTTCACAACAAAACTAAGCGAGAATATAATACTTTATGCTAAGTGGGATGATGTTGGAGAAGATACAGTCAAAGTTACTTTCAATTATAATTATGATAATGCACCAAATGATGGCATTTTCTATGAAAAGACCATTAACAAAGGTGAAACCGTTGGTAGTGTCGCAAACCCAACAAGAGATGCTGTAAACGATGTAAAATACGAATTTGTTAGATGGTATAAAGACCAAGAATATAGCGAAGAGTTTGATTCAAACGAAGCTATTAATAGAGATATCACTCTATATGCTAAATGGTATATGACTTATACATTTGAGGCCGAATATGTTGATCTTGATGGTAAAAAAGGCGTTGGATATTCTGGTGGTGCTTCTGGAAAAGATCTAGCCGTTAAAGATAGATATGATGCAGGGGCAAGCAACGGCTTCTTTGTAACTTATCTTTATTACACCGATGCTTTTATAGAATTTAAAATTAATTCAGATAAAGCTGCTTCTAATGTTAAGTTAGTTCTACGTTTATCGGTTGAATATCGTGACTTCGTTATGGATCAAAATAAATTTGAAATTTCAGTAAATGGAACTGGTATTGGTTATTCACCAATAAATTTAACAGGCGCATTCCAAGATACTGAAGATGAAAAAAGAGCATTTGAAAATTATGAAATCTCATCATCGGTATCACTCAAAGAAGGAGAAAACATTATTAGACTCACCGTTTTAGATGATACAGAATACGATTTTGGAACAATGTCAGCTCTTGCCCCAACAATAGATTGTATGTATCTTTCTACTGATGCAACTTTGACTTGGTCACCAAAAGAGTCTAATATTTTAGATTAATTATGAAAAAACTATTTCAAATAAAATCTTTTAAGAGATGGTTCATCATATCACTAACAATAGTAATTTTGGTATCAATTATCAATATTCTTTCTTTTGGGCCTCTCAATGTCCTTGTTTCACAATATCTTGGTGGTTCAAGAAAGATAGCCGGTGGTAACGAATACTACATTAAAGATTTTGAAACAAAAGAAGAAGCTAAGTATGCAGGTCTTAAGTTGTCTCAAGAAATATGCGAGGAAGGTTTTGTTCTGTTAAAGAACGATAATAATTGCCTACCTCTTCTAAACAACGAAATCAAAATAAGTGTTTTTGGCAAAAACTCAGTTAATTTAGTATATGGTGGAACTGGCAGTGGCGCTGTTTCTTCAAAAGACGCTAAAACCATATTTGAAAGCCTTAAAGATGCTGGGTTTAAATATAATGAAGATTTAAAATTATTTTACGAAAATAATAATCAATCAGGGTTAGGAAGAGAAAAAATTAAAATCGAGGATGCAGTTCCATTTGGATTTTCAACTGCAGAAACTCCAATCTCAAGTTATTCTAATAGCCTTATTTCTACATTTGATGAATATAATGATGCAGCATTAGTTGTTATTTCTCGTATCGGTGGTGAGGGAAACGATATGCCGACAACAATGAGAAAATCAGCAACTGATTTTGAAAAAGTATTTGGTGCAGCAAGCGAAAATGATCACTATCTAGAACTTGATCAAAACGAACAAGATATGCTTCAAATGGTTTGTGAACACTTTGATAAAGTTGTGCTCATTGTCAATAGTAGCACACCTATAGAACTAGGCTTTTTAGTTGACTCAAATGCTTATAACGATGATTTATCTTTAAATCACTATGATTATAAATCTCATATTGATAGCTGTGTTTGGATTGGCGGGCCTGGTGAGGCTGGAATTATGGCCCTTGGAAGACTTCTCAAAGGAGAAGTTAACTTTTCAGGAAGAACAGTTGATACATGGGCTAAAGATTTCACAAAAACCACATCATATAATAACATCAGTTGGGGCGGCGAAAATAAAGCCGACTCCTATTATTCAAAAGAAACAGGAAAAATGATTCCAAGTTCTTTCTACTTCATAGATTATGAAGAAAATATTTACATCGGTTATAGGTATTATGAAACCGCTTATCAGGAGCACTTAAATGGAAATTATCCATCATTTGATTATTCAAAGGAGGTGGTTTATCCATTTGGATATGGATTATCTTATACAACTTTTGATTGGGAAACTGTAAAAACATCGATTCCAGCCGGTGGTAAGATTGAAAAGGATTTGGAAATATCTATTTCTGTTGAAGTTACAAACACAGGCAGCGTTATAGGCCGTGATGTGGTAGAGATATATGCAGAGGCCCCATATACAAGCGGTGGCATAGAAAAAAGTTCAAGTGTTCTTGTTGGTTTTGCTAAAACAGACGAAATAAAACCTGGAAAAAAGGAAACGGTGACTATTTCTTTTACACCTTATGATTTTGCTTCATATGATTATAACGATAAAAATAACAATAGTTTCAAGGGATATGAACTAGATGCTGGATCTTATAAGTTTAAAATTATGAAAAACTCTCATGATCTTGTTGATGCAATTGAATATCATATTGACACAGAAATCAAATTTGAAAAAGATTCAACCACAAATTATGATGTCATAAATCGTTATGATGATGCATCAGCACAGCTTCAAACACTACTTTCAAGAAGTAATTTTATAGATACATGGCCACAAAGAAGATCTGTTCTTGAAAAAACCGTTGATCAAAAATTTGTTGATGAGGTCAATAAAAAAGACAGCAAAAACCCTCTTACAAGCTCAAGTCCCGAGGTACTAAACTCTAATCTTACTGTCGCAAAAAAACGTTCTTTTGAGGGTCTTAAAATATACGATTTAATCGGTCTTGAATATACTGATTCAAAATGGGATGAATTAATAGCTCAAATTACAAAAAGCTCAATGATGGACCTTGCAAATAAAGCGGCATTTAGAACCGAACCAATTGATTACATAGGCAAAGTAGAAACATTAGAAACCGATGGACCAGTTGGTTTTGTTAACTTCATGAGTACTTCAACTTTTTTTGGTACTTGTAGTTATCCAAGTGAGTGTGTTCTTGGTTCGACTTGGAACACTGACCTATTATATAGAATGGGTGAAAATGTAGGTAATGAAGGATTAATCGGAGATTATACATCACCATATTCTGGATGGTATGCTCCTGGTGTGAATATTCACAGATCTCCATTTGGTGGTAGAAACTATGAATATTTTAGCGAAGATCCATTTTTAACTGGTAAACTTGCATCAAGTGAAATACTAGGTGCAAAATCAAAAGGGGTTTATTGTTATATTAAACATTTTGCCCTTAATGAACAAGAAACAAACAGAGAAGGTGTTTGTGTTTGGTCTACAGAACAAGCAATGAGAGAAATCTATTTAAAACCTTTCGAATTCGCAGTAAAAGAAGGAAAGACAACAGCAGTAATGTCTTCCTTTAATAGAATTGGTAGCGTATGGGCCGGAGGAGACTATCGTCTTCTTACTGAAATACTTAGAAACGAATGGGGATTTAAAGGTTCTGTTCTAAGCGATTTTGCAACACAAAGATTTATGGATTCTAAACAAATGATGTATGCTGGCGGAAATCTACTTTTAAACAATACAGGATATGATGATTGGTATGATTCTTCAAATCCTCTAGATACATACGTGTTGAAAAAATGTACAAAAGACACACTTTATACAATTGCAAACTCAAACGCAATGAATGGGTTTGGTGGAGATGGTAGTGAGCCAATTATACTTCCACCTCTTTGGAATATATGGTATTATATAATTGATTCTATTATTTTTGCAAGCGTTGTAATTTCCGGTGTTTTGATTATTGTTTTAAATAAAAAGAAAGTATAAAATGTATAGAATTATAAACCTTGGAAACGTAGAAAATATAAATACTTTAAATAATCTAGAGAAAAAATATTCTAAAAAGCATAATCAAAGCCTTATAATTTGTTCGTTTAGTAATGTTCTCGATTTTTTTGATTCCATTTCGAAGTCAAAATACAATATTTTGATTATTTCAGATGATTTTTGTACAAAGGACTGTTTAAACGAGGTTGCAAAGATAAAAAGAAACGATTATTCAATTTCAATTTGTCTATTGTCTTATGATAAAGAAGTTGCAATAGAGGGATACAAAATTAAAGCAGAAGCATTTTTTAATCCCCCTATTACTTATGAGAAAATAGAAAGAATAATGGACAGATTAATTAGTACACAAAACGATATTTATAAACGTGATGATAAAATTATGATTAAGGTTGGAAATAGCTATTCAGTTATTAAGTATGATTCTATATCATATATTGAAATATCAGGGCATTACCTTGTTATTCACACAGACAAAGATATCTATAAATCAAGAGGATCATTCAAAACCTTATTAAAAACAATAAAAAATAGCAGTTTGGTTAGATGCCACAAATCTTTTATTGTTAATGTATATAAAATAACAAACATTAAAAATAAAAGCGTATATCTTGGCGACACAATAATTCCACTTGGGATGGAAGGAAAAAGATTATTGTTATCCAAACTTAAAAGCAACAAAAACATATCAACGTTTGAATAGATATGACAAAGGAGACTTGGCTAAATAGAATTTTAGAAAACTCTCTTTTATATGGGGATAAAATTGCCCTTATAGTAAAAGATGAAAAAATATCTTATAGAGACCTCATCGAGGTCTCTTATGGTGTTTCTTTAAAACTAAAACAATGTTTTAAAAAGAAAGACTATCTAATAATTAAATCTACAACCACCATAAGTTTTTATATAATGTATTTAGCATCCAATATGGCAAATCTAATATTTGTACCGGTTGATGAATCGTCTCCAGATTCGATAATTAAAGAAAAAATCAAAAGATTAAATCCAAAACTAGTCTTTGATTTTTCTTTTAATCCTGATGGTATAAAAACACTTAAAAGCAAACAATTTATTGAAGGCATAAACAGCAAATATAAATCTATAAAAGACAAAAAAAGAGTTGCTATTCTTCTTGAAACATCGGGAACCACTTCAATAAAAAAAGAAGTTGAAATCTATAGTAGCGAGTTCAACCAAGCATTTGAAATTGGTAAAATACTAAACTATAGCGAAGAAACTATATTATATCTTTTTGCACCACCAAGCCACTATGCTTTTTATATTATGTCAACCGCAGCTTTAATATATGCAGGAACCGTAGTATTTAGCCCCTCACTAGTGGATGTGAAGTTTTTTAAAGATGCAATAGACCTTGGTGTTAATTCAATACATATGACCCCAACAACCATGGATTTTTATTTGACTAGAGGAAAAGATTTTTTAGAAGAAATAAATAAAAATATGAAAACCATATCCTTTGCTGGAGAAAAACTATCAATTAATAAGGAAAAAGAAATCAAAACAGTATTTAAGAATACTGATCTTTTCATTCTTTATGGTTCTACTGAAACTGGCGCTATTTCTTATTATAATTTTCAAAAGGACGAAGTCATCGATTCGTGTGTAGGCTATACTTTTAACAATGTAAATGTAAAAATTG
>ONMY01000127.1 GCA_900318975.1 uncultured Bacillota bacterium
TACTGATTCTTGAAGCATTCTCTTTTCGTTTCTAACAATAATTTCTGGTGCACCTAATTCTAATAATCTCTTTAATCTGTTATTTCTATTAATAACTCTTCTGTATAAATCATTTAAGTCAGATGTTGCAAATCTACCACCATCTAATTGAACCATTGGTCTTAAATCTGGTGGGATTACTGGAACAACGTCCATTACCATCCACTCTGGTTTATTTCCAGATTTCTTAAATGCTTCTACAGTATCTAATCTCTTGATTAGTTTAGCTTTCTTTTGCTCACTTGCTTTTTCTAGCTCAGCATTTAACTCTTCAGTTAATTTATCAACATCGATTTCTGCAAGTAATGTTCTTAAAGCTTCAGCTCCCATTTGAGCTTTGAATGAACCTTCGCCATATTTTTCTACTGCATCAACATATTCTCTTTCAGTAAGAATTTGGCATTTTTCTAATCCTGATGTTCCTTTATCTGTAACTATGTAAGATGTAAAGTATACTACTCTTTCAATAGCTCTAGGTGAAACATCTAGCATAAGTGCGATTCTATTTGGAATTCCTTTGAAGTACCAAATGTGTGCAACTGGTGCAGCAAGTTCGATGTGACCCATTCTTTCACGTCTAACTTTTGCTTTAGTAACTTCAACACCGCATCTATCGCAAACAACGCCTTTATATCTTATTCTTTTATATTTACCGCAGTGGCATTCCCAATCTTTAACTGGTCCGAATATTCTTTCGCAGAATAATCCGTCTTTTTCTGGCTTAAGTGTTCTATAATTGATTGTTTCAGGCTTCTTAACTTCACCATGAGACCATCCTCTGATTGTTTCATCTGAAGCAAGGCCTATTCTAATTTGGCTTAAATTATCTAATTCTTCCACTTAAAATTTTGCCCCTTCCTTAATCTTTCTTTGTTCGCCTTTTAAGATTCCTTTAAACCCCGCTGAACATCTTAAAAATGTAAGTCATCTTAATTTAGAACTATTAAGTTATATTATTCTTCATATCCATCATTGTAATCATCTTCTTCATAGTCATCAGAATATCCATCATCACCGTCTTGATATCCATCTTGATCAGTATCATCTTCTAATTCACTATCTTCAGATGTTTCGCTGTATCCAGCGCTTGCTAGTTCTTTTTCGTCTACTACTTGACTAGCATTAACCTCTGGTTTGATATCGTTGATTTGATTGAAATCAACTGCATCTTCTATATCTTCTTTAAGTTCGATTTCTTCGCCCTTTTCATCATATAATCCGATGTTTAATCCTAAAGCTTCAAGTTCTTTTACTAAAACTTTGAATCCTTCTGGAATACCTGGTTTTGGAATGTTTTCGCCCTTAACTATTGCTTCATATGTCTTTACACGTCCAACAACATCATCTGATTTTGTTGTGATCATTTCTTGTAATGTGTATGCAGCACCATAAGCTTCAAGTGCCCAAACTTCCATCTCACCAAATCTTTGTCCACCAAATTGCGCTTTACCTCCTAGAGGTTGTTGTGTAACTAATGAGTATGGTCCTGTTGAACGAGCATGTATTTTGTCGTCTACTAAGTGGTGAAGTTTTAACATATACATTACACCAACTGTAATTGGGTTATCAAATAATTCACCTGTTCTACCATCACGAAGCCATCTCTTACCATCTCTAGATAATCCTGCTTTTTCTAGTAAGTCTTCAATTTCTTCTGATTTAGCACCGTCAAATACTGGTGTTTCAACCTTGAATCCTAAAGCTTTAGCAGCCATACCTAAATGAACTTCAAGAACCTGTCCTACGTTCATACGAGAAGGAATACCTTGTGGGTTAAGAACGATATCTACTGGAGTACCGTCTTCCATAAATGGCATATCTTCTTCTGGTAAAATTCTTGAAATAACACCTTTGTTACCATGACGTCCAGACATCTTATCACCAACAGAGATTTTTCTCTTTGTAGCGATATAACATCTAATTACTTGGTTAACACCAGGTCCTAATTCATCTGAATTTTCTCTAGTAAAGATCTTAACATCAACGATTGTTCCAGCTTCACCATGTGGTACACGAAGTGATGTATCTCTAACTTCTCTTGCTTTTTCACCGAAGATTGCACGAAGTAATCTTTCCTCAGCTGTTAATTCTGTTTCTCCTTTAGGAGTAACTTTACCAACTAAGATATCACCAGGTCTAACTTCAGCACCAATTCTTATGATACCATCTTCGTCTAAGTCTTTTAATCCATCTTCACCAACGTTTGGAATATCTCTTGTGATTTCTTCTGGACCTAATTTAGTGTCACGGCACTCACAATCATATTCTTCGATATGGATAGATGTATAAACATCTTCTTTAACTAATCTTTCACTTAATAGGATAGCATCCTCGTAGTTGTATCCTTCCCATGTCA
>ONMY01000171.1 GCA_900318975.1 uncultured Bacillota bacterium
AATATTTCTTTTGTGCTTCAGTGTATTGAGCATCAGTCAATGTGCCACTAGTTCCAGATAATTCGATATAGCCAATATCATCAATCATAGCCTTTTCAGTTGCATTAACAAACTTATGAACTTGATTTGTATCATCTACTAAATCACTAGAAAGCATATTTTGAGCAGTTATTTCGCTTTGTAAGCCATCAATTAAGTCTGCAACACTAAACTCGATTGTAGAGCCATCTTGTAGCGTTAAAATAACCTTTTTATTTACTGCATCATAACTACCACTAACAACTACACTTTCAAGTGGTAAATCAATAACATTAGAACTTGATATAGTATTGTTATTCTTATCTTTAAGAATTGCTTGTAATTTGAAATCACTATCAATAGTTAATGCTATTTTATGACCTGCAGCATTAACTATTATATCAGTTTGGCTCTTATTATATAAATTAAAACCATTTGCCGAAACTGTATAATTTTTATAAGCATCAACTTTAACATAAATTTGTTGAATTTCCACATAAGAAGATTGACTTTCAATCGAAATATAACCTTTAAAATATAAATCTTGTCCATCTCGTTCTGCTTTACCAAAATAATTAAAAGATGTCCAAGATATAATACAATTAGGTTTTAATATTTCGGCATATTGCGTATTAGTTAAAGTTCCTGATGTATTGCCTAATTCAACATAACCAACTTGATTTTCTAATGTGGTAAGTCTTGTATTAAGTCCACCTTCAACTCCAGTGGCTCTTAATATTTCGGCTGCTAAATCTCCTGCAATTTCATTTTCTTTCGCAGTTGCACGTAATTCTTCAGCATTTACATCTGCAATTCTAGCAGTTGTTTCATTTCCGATTGCAGTTTCTAGTTCTCCCTCTTTTGCAGTGGCTCTTGCAATTTCAGCATTTAAGGCTGTCTTATCGGCTTTGCCGCTTTGTAATTGAGTAATAGCACTTTGCATAGCTTGTATATCACTAGCGAATTCTGATTCAGCTTCTTCAAGTGCAGTTTCATAAGCCTCGAAAAACACCGAATCAATAACAGTATTTAGAACATTAAATTTATGCTTTGCACCTGAAATATTGGCTACTACTGTTGCCATAATATTGCCTGTAAGAGTTGTGACACTTAAAGGAACAGGGAATATATAGCCAGTATAACCCTCTATATAATCATCACTATCGCTCTCAACATTTCCCTCGTTAGACATTGCAATAGTAGTTCTACCATTTTGTAATTGGTATGCTATTGTTAGATTAGTAAAAGTAATATCTTCATCAGCGTAAACAATGATTTGATTTCTCGCATCTGTTCCCTGTATGAAAACTTTTGTATCTTGATACTCTAAAGTATCATTTGTTAAATTTAGTAAAACTTTCATTTTCAGTTTTTACCTCCATTTTTATAGTTTAATTGTGAACGTTAAACGTTCTCTTGCATCTTTATAGATTTTTAAGTTATTAACAACTGCTGTATAAGTGTCTGCACCAGCAACTGCACTCGCATTTGGAAGTGATTCACTATCACTCTTTGACATCGAATTAACCAAATATAATGATATATCGCATGTAGTCACATCATACTTACTACCTACATAGGCAACATCTTTGCAAGTAGGTTGACTATCTACTACATCGCCTTTTTCCTTATCGAATGAGTAATTATCTAATGTTTCAATATATAAATAAACTTCACTATTACCATTAGCAATTACTGATACTCTTTTGGCTAGATATTTCGATATATTATCGGAATTTCTAAACGTAAACACTGCATAAATGCAATTATCATTTAATGCATAATTCCTCCAAGTTGAACTCGAGAATTGAAAATATATCGGTCTATCAACTATGTTCTTATTAGGTAATAATGTAGGGTTGAATTGATAATCAACACCTATCGCGTTGGCTATCTTATATTGCTCTTTAGATAGGTTTATTTGAGTGAATCTATTATTTAATGTATATCTATGTTCTATTGAAAAAACATAAAAATTAGCGTTTGAATCAATGATGTATGAGCTAGTTGTAATATTACGATTATAATCAGTTGAATTGCAGTTAATAGTCATCTCAATAACGCCTAATGTATTTTTTTG
>ONMY01000174.1 GCA_900318975.1 uncultured Bacillota bacterium
AGATTTATTGAAGAAGAGTTAATTAATGGCTTGTTCAATGCAGTAGACGCTCTAATAGAATTAGATAAAGAAGATTCTGAAAGTAATGGTGGTTATGGAAGCGGTGGAAACGTTGAAGTTCCTATCATTAAGCATCCATTGACTTCATATGATTTTTATTTAACAAAAACCCCTTATGGAAGTGATTCTGACATTTCTGATAATCCAAATGCATTTGCTGGAAAAGTAGCAATGCGTATGTTCAACATTTTGTCTCTTAATAACTTTAAGAAAGAATATGGTGATAAATGGAGTTTTTCAAATGGTGAGTTCTTGGAGAAATTGGGAGAAATTGAAGCTAATAACTTCCATGATTGTGTTGATATTACTAATAAGAACACGCTTAAGATGCTTGGAGCAGAAGGAGGGGAAAGTGTTATAACACCAGAAGCTATTATAGAATGCGTTAAAAATGGTACTCCAATAGTTAAGGGAGAAGAAATGCCTTGGCAAAAAAATAATAAAGACAATCTTTTTAATAAAGAATTCTGGCTAGATGCTTTTAAGACTTCAAATTCAAAAGTAACTACTAAGCTTTACCCAATGCAAGATATGTCTTATAATGCCATTGATGGTACATTAAAAAAGTTCAATAAGGATGGTATTGATGTTAATAACCATGACATAATGGTGAATTGGATAACTATTTCTTCTGATAATGCATGGAAATTATTAAAAGCCAAGCACTTAAATACTTATGGTAATCTTTATATATCAGACGATTATAAAAAAATATCCAATTTGTTAGATTCATCTTGTTCTTTACCAAATAATTCATATAAGGAAATCTATGATTTAATTCATGATACTTCTGTATTCAATAAAGATAAATACAAAAACATGATTTATTCTGAAGGAGTATTTAGACCAAAACAAGATGTTCTTACATTAAAGAAATATTGTACAGGAAGCGCAAAAATCTCAAATAATATTAGTGCTCTTACAATACATTATGATGAAAATACAAGACAACTTGTATGTGGTGGCGGAAAAAAAGTAGAATACAATTTTGACAGTTCAAAACTAGATTCTTATTCAACTGAAGCTGAAAATCAAAATGTCACATCTTGGTTCTTTACTGAATGTCGTGGATATAAATATGATGGCGAGAAATATGAACTATCAATGAATAGTAGTCTTTTCTCACAAAAAGATTACATGAAACAAATAGAAAGTGAAGACTGGGGATATGGCAGATACTCTGATAAAAAAATGGGATTCTTCCTTATGAGTTTGGACGCAATTGACTATAATGCAGTTGCAAAGGAACTAGGTGATAATAAGACATTTGCATATATTCCTAAGTTAGCTGTATTACAAATTGGAGCAGCATTGTCTACATTAAAAGATATTAATGCTAGCTTTAGTAACGTTTCCATATTTGAAAGAAAAATACCTCTACCAAAAACATTTCATGCTATTGTAAAATATCTTAACAACATCAGTTTTACAACTAGAGTTGGTTATATAAGGTATTTTAGAGATTGGGTATTTAAATGGAATTCTGAAATAACTAATAAATTCTTTAATACTAAAAACTTCAATGTTGCCCTTCTTTACTCTGTTGGAGAATCATCTGAAAGGGCGCTATTCCGTGAAGATAGTGAACATAGTAGCGGATTAGCTAACATGTTGATGCTCCCTGTAGTTGTTACAAAGGGTAACGTAAGACATTACAGTAATATTCGTAACGAAGAACTCACATTCGCTGAAAGTAGTGCAAAATTTTATTTAACTGGATTCTTAAGAGAGCTTAAGAAACTATATGGAATTCATGATGAAAAGTTGGAACCAGTTAAACTAACAAAAGAACCTACTAAAGTAACTGAGGATATGAAGAAAGAGTTATATCGTTATATGAAGTTAGTTTATGAGAAATGGGTTCCAGCAACAGATATGAAAGAATGGGAGTTTGAATCATTCTTTGATGGTGAAGATGGTAAAGAGAAAAAGTTACGTAGTAATAACGCTGGAGGACATCTTTTCCACTTTATTGACTCATTCTACAATAAGATTGGAGAGAAGTTGTTAATTAACCCAAAAAGTCTTAGTGAGATAATTGACAATGCACTAAATGCCAAGAATGCTAATACAATGATGTTAGGATTCATTGCTGATGTGTTAAGTAAGAACAAATGTATGTTGTTGTGCTTGCAAAATTTCCAAGACTTAGGAGAACCAGAGGCTATGGAGATGATGTTCAGACCAATTCCATATAATTCAATAAGAGATGTTAATAAGCATCCTGACTTTGTTATCTTATATCCATATGAACCATCGAAATACTTAAATGTTGATAATGGCGAGTTTGTTAATGATTCATTTATGTTAAATGATGAATTTGAAACACCATTGGCAATCAAGACTAGAGATTATAATGATGGTAAGAATTGTTATAGGATTCACGCATTTGGAGTAAGC
>ONMY01000285.1 GCA_900318975.1 uncultured Bacillota bacterium
ACAAAGAGATGTGAATTTAATTTATCAACAGTGAAAGGATTTAGAATATCAGGCTTTTGTTGAATATGTTAATAAACTCTTATCGGATCTGTGACGAGAATATGATAAATTTGAAATTATAAAAAAATTAAATCCTGTTCTTTGAGATAATGACGGTAATAAAATTGTAGATGGTAGTCAATATATTATGGTACGGAATAAGTGAAATTTCTGAATTATAGAGATTAAAAGTATGAATGATGTGTCTTATAAAGAGGAAGAAAGTATTGAATGATATAGGAAAAGAATATTAGAAAAAGATTACTCTAAAAACTTTAAATCGGAAGTACTTAAAGAAATTGATAATCAAAATTATGATGTTTCTCAGCAAATAGTAGATTTTCGCCAGTGATTCATAAGAAAAAATTACAATTACAAAGCAGAAATCCTAAATAAAATTATGCAATCGGCGGAACAGATAAAGCATAGTGTAGAAATTGATGGAGAAGGTAACAAACTTTCTACAATAATTCTTTGAAATAAAGAATATAAGATTTTAGAACCTAACCTAGAAAATCATACAGATGAAAATCATGGTCATTATAAGGATAGAGGCTTTACAAGTATTCATAAATTTAAAAAAAAGGAAGTTGATCTTGATTGAATAAGATGAGATAACCCAGATTGATGGTTAAACAAAAAGTTTGCTGAATATGTAAAAGAAAAAAAATCTGAATGATTTCATATTCCATGAAAAGAATTTGAGGAAATGTTATTAGAATTATGAAAAGTGTCAGGTTTAGAAAAAACAGATGAACAACTTCTATTGTTGATATATTTAACATGAATGGATGGAGATTATCGATTATCAATGAGCGGGGATTATCGTAGTAAGTTAAGATGTGAGATACCCATGTTACGATCAAATATTGGTAATGTATATGCGTGAGTGTTGTTTATTAAAAGTTAAAAATCATGACTGATATTTATCTTACATACTAGTGAAATAAAAATTGTAAACAAAAAATCTGATTATGTGTCTGTATTTCTTACATGTGACCAGAAATCCTAAAACTTAATTTATATTATTACCAATTGTTAAAATGGAAGAACTAAAAACAACAAAATTTACGGCAACTCTTTGAGTTTGTGAATGATATGGTCATGATAATGATACATGATGAAAAACTGCAAAGGAAATAGTTGCTAAAGTTTGGCAAGATATGGCGGAAAAAGTTTTTTGAGAGACTGGTATTTATGTCTCTGCATGAGTGGCAGACTCTAATATGGTTTATTCAAAAAATCGATGATGCCCAGATTGATGAGAAAAAGTTACAGAAATTTCTGGGACAAGAAATCCAGAATTTTGCAAGGATATAGAGAAATGGAAACATGCAGTAATCGATGTTTTAAAGTTGTCAAAAGATGAATTAAAACAAACGACAGCTCAGGTTGAATTCTCGGATGTGAACATGGTTTATATTAAATAAACACATATTATACTGTTTATGATAAAATTATTTTTTATTACTTATACATTATAAAAAATGAATACACTATGAAATAATGAAGTTCTTAGAGAACTAGCTAATGAGAATAAGTCTCAAGAAGTACAGGAAGAATTAGTTGAATCATTATGATGAAAAACATTTGATCTTAAGAAATTCTATGATTATGTATCTGGAAAACTTCCTAGGATTAGAATAAGTGATGATTTTGAAAAGCAAGAGTTAAGAAATGATTTAATCCTTATGCGTGATAAACTTTATTTTTGAGAAAAGAGAATTCCAGAGAGCTTTGTAAGGAAAGTTCTAGAGGATTTAACACAATATTTTTGAGCAATGGGTATTGTCTTAAAAGAACCTTTTACGCAAGATATTCCTTATTTTAGGGCAAGTTATAATGATAAAGAATATTATCTTAAGAAAATTAATGATAGATCTCTACCAGCAGAAGAATATGAAAAGATGCAAGATCAAATAGAAAAGCGTGGTAGTATTTTAGCTAGATCAAACAGACGTAATTGGGGATATTGAGGATGATATTGAGATGTAATACTTTCTTTGACTACATGAAAACTTTATGATGTTGAGTGAAGTTGAGGAGAGGAGTTGAAGGAAGATTATA
>ONMY01000186.1 GCA_900318975.1 uncultured Bacillota bacterium
GAAGTTCTTTGTACATATGATCCATTAACTTTAAGTGGATCAGGCTTTAATGAAAGAAAACCACAAGGAACAATCCAGTATGTTGATGCATTTACTGCAAAACCTGCAGAATTTAGATTATTCGATACTCTAATTAAAGCTGATGCAGATCCAGATGCACCTCTATCTCAAAAATTTAATCCAGATTCAAAAGAAATCGTAAATGGTTTTGTCGAAGGGGCATATGATGGCACTCCTGAATTTAAAGCTCAACTAATTAGAAATGGTTATTATTCAAATGACTACGATTCTACAAAGGATAAGATTATCATCAATAGAACCGTATCATTAAAACAATCTTTTAAATAAAAAATATGCAATAGTTTTCTATTGCATTTTTTAAAAAAAGAGGAGGTATTCTCATGTCTAAACTAAATTTTAAATACGTAAGAATTCAAGGAAAAGAACTCGCAAGAAATACGATGTATGCTAAAGGCATTTTTAGTATGTGCTGGCAATTAATCCAAGATGACGTAATGGATGAAGAAGATGCATCTTTATATAAAGAAATAGATTCATGGTTTAGCGAAAACCTCCCATGGCCACCTCAGTGCAAGAATAGAGAACTAGTCGTATGTTGGTTTAAGACAGAAAATTCAGATGAGATGATGAAGATGATAAGGCCAGCCTTATGGCTTCTTGAAAAATATAATCATCCATATTTTTTAGTCTATACAAATACACCAGGAGAAATCGTCTATGAAGATAAATATCAAATAGTAGCTAAAGTTGATGGAAAACTTCAAATAGATGAACTTCAGCCATCTTGGTCACCAGTAGACACAGATGAATCCTAGTAATTTTATATCACAAAAATAAAAACTTTTAAGAGTTTTTACTTAGTCCATATATAGATATCTATGATATAATAGATATATGAAAGACTACCTATCGAAACTAAATCCTAAACAGTTACTCGCATGCAAGGACACAGAAGGTCCTTCTTTAATAATTGCCGGTGCAGGAAGTGGCAAAACAAGAGTTCTTACAACACGTATTGCCTATTTAATTGATGAATGTGGAATTAGCCCATCAAGTATTCTTGCGATTACATTTACCAATAAAGCATCAAAAGAGATGAAAGATAGGCTCGAAAACCTACTTGGCATAGAAAAGGCAAACAGTGTAACTTGTAAGACATTCCACTCATTTTGTGCATGGTTTTTAAGAAGAGAGATAACTGTATTTAGTAATAGAAAACGTGATTTCATGATTATTGATGATGATCAAACAGAAGCTTTAATCAAAGAAGTGATGTTAAAGATGGAAATAGATATCAAGATTACAAAACCTAAACAAATCGCAAATTCTATCTCCCTCATAAAATCAAGAATCTCATCCCTCGATGATTATCCAGATTTTTACCGTGAAAAACTTGAACAGATAATGAATCTTTATAATGAATCACTCATTAGAAATAATCTTCTTGATTTCGATGATTTAAACCTTCTAACAATTCTAATCCTTGAAAACTATCCTAAAATCCTAGATAGATATCAAGAACATTTTAGATATATCTTAGTTGATGAATTCCAAGATTCATCAAATATTCAATATGACCTCGTCCACATTCTTGGTGAAAAGTACAAGAATGTCTTTATTGTTGGTGATGAAGACCAATCAATCTATTCATTCCGTGGTGCAAACATCAAAAACATAAGAAAATTCATGAGAGATTTTGATGGATATAATGAACATATCCTAGACCAAAACTATCGTTCGACAAAAGAAATCTTAAATTGTTCAAATAAGCTCATAAGTCACAATAAAGATAGAATCAAAAAAGACCTTTGGACAGAAAACGCTGATGGTGATAAACTCTATATCTTTGAATACGATAGTGATAAAGCCGAGGCAAGAGGAGTAGTTGAAGAGATTACTAAATCTATAAAAAGTGGAAAATACGAATACAAAGATTTTGCAGTACTCTATAGAAACAACTTCCTATCTCGTAACTTTGAAAATGAATTAATCGCAAAATCTGTCCCATATAAAGTTTATAATGGACTTTCATTCTATAAAAGAATGGAAGTTAAAGATATGCTTGGATATATTAGAATCATCATAAATCCAAACGATTTCTATTCATTCAAAAGAGTCATCAATTCTCCAAGAAGAGGTATTGGTGATTCAACAATCAAAAAGATAGAAAAGATATTTGATAATGATGGTGATATCAAAAGATCTATAGAAAAAGCTGACATCTATCAAACAACTCGTGAAACACTAAAAGCATTTATGATTATGATAGATTCCCTAAGAGAAGAAATAGAAAAGCTCACAATCAGAGATTTCTTTACTCTAGTCTATGAAAAGACAGGCTATAAAAAATTCATTTATGAAATTGAAGATGATGATGAAAGAGAATCAAGAAAA
>ONMY01000178.1 GCA_900318975.1 uncultured Bacillota bacterium
ACTAATTGGTGTTTCTATATGGATGAAAATCTAGTATATCACCGTGGACCATTAATGTTACTACTATATGGTTTTGGTGCACTTTATATTGTGCTTGGCTTTTTATTCTTCTTCAAAAACAAGAAGGCAATTTCTAAAGTCGATAGTATAGCGGTTGGAATATTTATTATTATCGCAACTATCGGAATCATCATACAAGCAGTTCAATCAAAATATCTTGTTGAACTTTTTAGTGAGGCTCTTGCATGCTTGGTACTAATGATTGTGCTCGAAGAAAAGAGTGGACATATCGATATTACTACAGGACTATTAAATAGAATTGCCTTTGCAGATAATAATAGAAAGATGATCAACTCGAAACAAAAATATGATATCGTTTTAATAAAAATCAATAATTTCGATAAACTTGTTATGAGATTTGGCGGAAGAGAAGGAGACTCTCTTTTAATAAGTATTGCATCATATCTTGTAAAAGAATCAAATGTCACTGATATATATTGTTATAAGAGGGAATCATTTGCTGCCATCTTCAAAGAAGATGAACACGATAAAGCTTTAGAGTTCGTCGAAAAAGTATTAAAAAGATTTAATGAAGAATGGAAGATTGATTCTATAGAACTTAAGGCAGAAATCATCACAACTCTTTTAAAAGTTCCAGAAGACATCAATTCACTTGAAGAGATTGAGAATTTAATATCATCAGATTATCAAAAGACAAAAGCTGGTTCATATTATGTTTCAATGGATGAGATTAAAGCAATCACAAACTCAAGCATTTATGAAGCTGCATTAAGAGATGCAATTATTAATAAAAAATTATTAATAAAATATCAGCCAATTTGGTCTACAAAAGAAAGAAAGACAGTATCAGCTGAAGCACTTCTTAGAGTTGATTCTGAAGAATTAAAAAATATTTCACCTGAACTTTATATTCCAATTGCTGAAAAAACTGGTTTAATTAGGGATATTGGACTATTTGTCTTTGAAGAAGTATGCAAATTCTTAAAGAATAAAGAAATAGAAAATAGTAGTATTAGATATGTTGAATTAAATCTATCAGTATATCAATTCATGTATAATGATCTCGTTGAAAGTTTTGAAGAGATTAGAACGCGTTATCAAATAGACGCAAGTAGAATTAACCTCGAAATCACTGAAACTACAGCTGCACTTGATGCATATGTTGTATCAAATACTCTAAAGAGATTCCAAGATCTTGGATACACTTTATCACTAGATGATTTCGGTACTGGTTATTCAAATCTTGTCAGAATGGTACAAAGTAACTATCAAAATATTAAAATTGATAAATCTATACTTTGGAATATGACAAGTGGAGAAGGCAACTATGGAATCATTAAAAACCTCATGGATTTTGTTAAGAGTTTTAATTTTGATATTATCCAAGAAGGTGTTGAAACCAAAGAACAACTCGATTTAGTAATTAAATCAGGTTGTGATTATATTCAAGGTTTCTACTTCAGTAAAGCAGTAGAACAAGATGAATTTATAGAATATATAAAGAACGAATAAAAAATGATTAAAACTTATAATAATGGAAATGATTTCTATTCTGAGAATAAAGACTTTCTTTTAAAAAACATTTATACAGAAGTATTCTTTAGATTAGATTCACCTCTCCTTATTAAAACTGATAAATATGAATATGCGCTTAAAGCTAAAGATAATAATAAAGAATTATTAGTTCTAAAAAAGGAACCATATAATATTCTATTCTTTGGTGATTTTGAACTTATTCCAGAGTTAATAGATTATTTAATTGAAAATAACTATGAACTAAAAGATTATTTATGTCCAATCGATCTTGGAGATAAAATAAAAGAATATTTTAAGACAAAAAATATTCAATATGATTTGACACTTGGTATGGATTTCATGGAGGCATATGAAAAGTGTGAAATTGATACTAAAGAAGTAGAGCATGCTACTATAAATGATCTAGATGAAATATTTGACCTTACAAATAGATTTATTAAAGATTGTGGTCTTAATTCAGTACACACAAAAGAAAAATTGAAAGAGAAAATCGAGACTTACCGTCTAATAAGAAAAGATGGTAGGATCGTATCAATGGCACATCTTTATGAAAATTCTTCTAAAGACTATAAGATATCTATGGTCTATACAAGAGATGAATATAGAGGGATGGGATATGCTAAAAAGGTGTGTGGATATATTCTAAATGAAATAATAGATAAAGGATATTATGCAACACTAAACGTTGATATTAAAAATCCAATTAGTAATCATGTATATAAGTCAATTGGGTTTAAAAGAGTATTTTCACAAGGCATATATGGTTTAAAAAAGTAACACATTATGTTGAAAAGAACTAAAAATATAGATGAATATCTAGATATAATAAAAGATATAGAGGAAAGTGAATTATATAGTGAACCATCACTTTTTAATGTATCTAATATAAAAGAAAAGCTCGATAAATATATAGCT
>ONMY01000090.1 GCA_900318975.1 uncultured Bacillota bacterium
TATTCTTATACTCATCAAAAAATGAATGTTATCTCTGTAACAAAATCATATATTGATTCAACTGATAAAGTATTAATATGTGATGATTTCTTAGCTAAAGGAAATGCATTAAGAGGATTAATTGAGATTGTAGAAAAAGCAGGAGCAAAAGTTGCTGGTGCTGCAATCGAAATTGAAAAAGTATATCAGAATGGTGGAAACGATCTAAGAAAAGAAGGTTATAAGATCGAATCACTAGCATCTATCACAAAGATGACTGATGACAACGTTGAATTTAATTAATTAAAAAAGTTAGAAAACCTAACAAAAAATAAAAAAGAGGAAGGAAAATGAAAAAATTAATCAAATCATTATTAGCATTACTCATGGTTGCTGCACTCGCATTAACAACAACTGCTTGTCGTTCTAACAATGACGACGAAGACGGAAAAGGCACTTTTAATCCTAATGGAGAATTAAAAGATGCTAATGTTAAAGTTGGTCTAATCTGCCTACATGATGAATCTTCTACATATGATAAGAACTTCATCAACTCTATGTACAGAGCATTAAACAACTTAGGTATTAAATCAACTAACTTAGAATTATGCACAGGTATTAATGAAAGTGAGGACTGCTATAACAAGGCTAGCGAACTTGCTGCTACTTGTAATGTAGTATTTGCTGACTCTTTCGGTCATGAAGATTACATGATCCAAGCTGCAAAGAAATATCCAAACGTTAATTTCTGCCATGCTACTGGTACTAAAGCTCATACTGAAAAATTAAATAACTATTCAAATGCATTCGCATCTATCTATGAAGGTAGATTCTTAGCTGGCGTAGCTGCTGGTTTAAAATTAAATGAAATGATTGAAGCTGGTAAATGTACTGCTGAAACTGCTGTTATGGGTTATGTTGGTGCATTCCCTTATGCTGAAGTTGTTTCTGGTTATACTTCATTCTATCTTGGTGCTAAATCAGTTTGCCCAAGCGTTACTATGAAAGTAAGATATACTTCAAGCTGGTATGATTTCGATAAAGAAAAAGCTGCTTGTGAAGCTTTAATTAATAAAGATAAATGCGTTCTTATCTCTCAACATGCTGACTCATATGGTGCTCCAGAAGCTTGTGAAGCTGCAGGTGTTCCAAATGTAACTTACAATGGATCTACAGTTTCTAAATGCCCTAACACTTACGTTGTTTCTTCTAAGATTGACTGGACTCCTTACTTCGAATATATGATCAAACAAACAGTTAAAGGTGAAAAGATCGCTACTGACTGGACTGGTACAATCACTACTGGTTCTGTTAAATTAAATACTATTGGTAAGAAAGCTCCAGCTAGTGGAACTCAAAAGAAGATCGACGAAGTTAAAGCTAAATTATTAGATGGTTCATTAAAGGTATTCGATTGCTCTACATTCACTGTAAATGGTGTTCATCTAACTGAATACTTAGCTGATGTTGATGATGTTGCACCTCTATACACTGGTGAAACTAATGTTATCAAGACTGATGCAAACGGCGTTACATATTTTGATGAATCAGGTTCTGAATTCCGTAGTGCTCCATATTTCGATTTAAGAATTGATGGCATTACTGAAATCAACGAATAATTAATATTTAAAAGCTAATATCATAGGCGGGTTTTTATCATAAAGCCCGCCTAAATTTGTCTATTTCTTGAGGTTTTAAAATGGAAGAAAAAAAGGTTGTAATAGAACTTGTCAACATTTCAAAAAGTTTTAAAGGTATTCAAGCAAACAAAAATATCAATTTAAAACTATATGAAGGAGAAATCCTTTCTATCCTTGGTGAAAATGGTAGTGGAAAAACTACTCTTATGAACATGCTCTCAGGTATTTATCAACCAGAAGAAGGTGAAATATATATAAATGGTGAACTCGCTAGTATCCACTCACCTAAAGATGCCTTTGATTATGGAATCGGTATGGTTCACCAACATTTTAAACTTGTCGATGTTTTTACTGCATATGAAAACATCGTTTTAGGTATTAAAGGAAACATCAAGACTGCATATAATGAAATCAAAGAAATCTGTGATAAATATGGATTTGAACTAGATTTAAAGAAAAAGATTCATGAAATGAGCGTTTCTGAGAAACAAACAGTAGAAATCGTAAAAGTATTATATAGAAACGCTAAAATCTTAATTCTTGATGAACCTACTGCAGTTTTAACACCTCAAGAGATAACCAAATTATTTAATGTCATGAGAAAGATGAGAGAAGATAATAAATCAATCATTATCATCACTCATAAACTCAATGAAGTTATGGAAATATCTGATCGTGTATCAATCCTTAGAAAAGGTGAATACATAACTTCACTCATCACAAAAGAAACAAACCCTAAAGAACTTACTGAATATATGGTAGGCAAAAAGGTTGATTTAAAACTTGAAAGACTTAGAATTCAGGCAACTGCACCAATACTAGAAATTAGAGGACTACACGTACTAAAAGATGATAAGACAGTCGCAATAGATGATCTTGATTTCTATCTACGTGGTGGACAAATACTAGGTGTTGCCGGTATTGCTGGATGTGGACAAAAAGAGATGTGCGAAGCAATTGTTGGACTTAGAAACTATGAAGGTTCAATCACACACTTTGGAAAATCAATCAAAGGATTTAGTCCAGAAAAGATTAAAGAAATCGGTATATCAATGAGTTTTATACCAGAAGATAGACTTGGTCTTGGTCTTGCACCAAACCTCTCAATCACAGATAACTTACTTCTAAAAACATATAAAAATAATAAAGGTCCTTTTGTAGATAGAAATACTGCAAGAGAATACGCAAAAGATTTAATAAATAGATATGGCGTTGTAACACCATCTACAGAAACACCAGTAAAGAACCTTTCTGGTGGTAATATCCAAAAGATTCTAGTTGGTAGAGAAATTGGTTTAAATCCAAATGTAATAATCACAGCTTATCCAGTAAGAGGACTTGATATCAACTCTTCATATATGATTTATGACATCTTAAATGAAGAAAAAGCTAAAAATACCGCAATCCTATTTATTGGTGAAGATTTGGATGTATTAATGACATTCTGCGATAAGATTATGGTTCTATGTCACGGAAAGAATATGGGTATCGTTCATACTAAAAATACTACAAAAGAAGAAATCGGTCTTATGATGACTGGTGCTAAAAACTTAACAGAAGAAAGCCCTGGTAAATTCGGTATCGCTGAAGATAGTAACTTAAGCGAAAAAGAATGGGAAGATTTAAAAAAGGAGGATGTAGTTGAAGATGAACAAAAATAAACAAAAAACACATACTCCTCTCTTTACAACTTTTAAAAGATTCGATATGCCAAAATGGCAAGGAATTCTAATTAGAGCAGGTTCTATTTTATTCGCCGTATTAATAAGCCTTTTAATTTGTATGATTGTTTGTGGCGGAGACCCATTAACAATCATTGGTGCATTCTTCCAAGGTGCAACAATTAGACCTTGGAAACTATTCCTTGATGCTGCAATCCTTCTTGGATTTGGTATGGCAATTCTTCCAGCATTTAGAATGAAATACTGGAACATGGGTGCAAATGGACAAGTACTAATTGGTTCATTAGTATCAATTGTATTAATGTTTGAACTTAAAGAGTTTGGCTTAAAATCAGGATTTAATAATTTCCTACTTATAGTAATACTATTACTAGCAAGCGTAGCCGCAAGTATCATATGGGCTGTAATTCCTGCAATATTTAAAGCATTCTTCGGTACAAATGAAACCCTATTTACTCTCATGATGAACTATATTGCAAGCGCTCTTGTCGCATATGTAAACTATGCGCTTGCAAAAGGAGCTAAAGAATCTCCTGGTGTAATCAATCTTGATACTCATACAGGATGGCTTCCTATCGTAATTGATGAATACTTCATTGCGATTGTGGTGATTGTCCTTGTTACTGTTTTTATAAGCATCTACATGAGCAAGACAAAACA
>ONMY01000145.1 GCA_900318975.1 uncultured Bacillota bacterium
AGAATCAAATCCAGTATCAGGCCCTAGTTTTTCAAACATTCTTGTTGAGTTGTTTCTAAGAGCGCCCATGTGATATTGTTGAATCCATCCATATTTATTGTAGGTTTTTCCAAGGAATGCTAGAAGCCATGATTGATATTTATGGATTTCATCTTGAGTAAGTTCGTTTCCGAATCTTTTCTTTTTAAAGATTTCATCTACTTCTTTAATTGTTGATGACATATAGATAAAATCTTCAATCGAGTGATCTGATACTTTTGCACCTAAACTGTTGAAGTATTCAATTCTTGAAATAAGCGCTTTTTCAAGACTATCAATATTTTCGATTTTATATCCAACGACATTTTCAAGTGCATCTAACCATTCATTGTAACCAGTACAACCGATTTTTAATGCTTTATCAGGTCTAAATGCAGGAAGCACAAGAACGTTAAATGATTTATCTTCTTTAAGTTTTATATGATACTCAAGAGAGTCTATAGGATCATCTGTAGTACAAAGACCTTTAACATTGCTCATTTCAATTATTTTTCTTGGAGTTAGTGTTTTTAGTATTTCATTTGTCTTATCATAGATTTCTTTGGCAGAATCTTCATTTAATTCTTTATCTATACCAAAGTATTTTTGAAGTTCCATATGAGTCCAAAGGTAGAGTGGATTACCAATTAGATGTGGAACAGTTTCAGCCCATTTTAAAAATTTTTGATAGTCAGTTGAATCACCAGTAATGAATTCTTCGCTGACACCATCAAATCTCATAGCTCTCCATTTATAATGGTCACCCTTTCCATTATCAAAAAGCATGCATTTAGTGATATTTTCGAATGGTTTATTTTCAAAAATATCCTTGGCAGTTAAATGGCAATGATAATCAAAAATAGGCATGTCTTTAGCGTAATCATTATAAAGTTTTTTTGCGAGGGATGATGATAATAAATAATCATCACCTAAGAATGATTTTTCGTTCATAACATAACTCCACTATTAAAAAATGTTCCCCTCAGACCAATACGATTATACTATCAATTTAAATAATATACAATCGTTTTTTTATTCTAATGTCTTTCGTTTTTTAATTTAGATATCTCACCTTCTAAATATTCAATTCTTTTTTCTAATGTTTCAATTTTAGCTGAAACATATGGAGAAAGATAAAAACTCCCATAGTTAGAATACATCACGTTTCCTTTAATGTATTTTTCTTCATATTCTTTTATAGACATATTTTTAAGCTTGTTTTGGAAGGCTGGAAGAGTTAAGAAGAAAACAAGCATTAAAATAGCACAGAATATCATTACAAACCCAGGAATAAATAGTTCAAAAATATCTGTCATAACCGCAACCATGCTTAATATAAAACCGATGAGTGAAAAAACAATTGCAAGAATACCAAATACAAGTCTAATTATTTTCTTGTATTTTGTTGCTTGTTCTTCCATCTTTTCTTTAAATATAGATTCTTCTATTTCTTTTTCATCTTTATAGTCAAAATCATATTCCATATATTTATCTCTCTATCTTTCTTGATTCTTCGTCTATTCTTTCTTGAATCAAATCATATTCTATTTGTAATCTTTCTAATTCTTCTAGCATTTCTTTTTTTAATCTTACTGTGTTTTCATTTAATGTATCATATCTTGCATTAGCGTAGTTTGTATTACCAGCACCTATTAGTTCATAACTAATATTTCCGTCAACCCTATTTAATACTCTACTGAAATCACTATTATCATATAGTTCATAACTGTTTTTATATCCAACGGTTATTGCGATAGTATCACTATTATCAATGGATTCACCTAGGAATTCATCGAAATCATTTTCTTTATATCCATATGCTTTATATGAATACTTTATACCTTCAATTTGAATAACACTATCATATGATATTATTGTTTCTATGCCTAGTTCTTTAACTATTTCATCTAAGGATGGATCATATGCACCTTTTTCAAAATATATTCCTTTAGGATCTTTTAGGTTCATTGCTTGAATAGATTTTTTAAGCTTATCAAAATCTGTATTCTTATCTCCCTTCATGAAAATATCCCAATTTGCATTTTCAAGTGTTCTTAACTCTTCTTTTGTTATATCGTTTTCGCTTTGATAGTCTTCACCAACTACAATAATACCAGGGTGAGTACTTTGAAGTAGTAATCTATAGATTTCTGTATAGAGTCTTGCATCGGTATCAGTTACTAGGAACATTACAGTACCAGCTGAATATTTTCCAGTTTTAAATTCTGTAATGATTGAATCCATATCAGATTGAATATCTTTTCTTTCGTTTTTAAGTGGTTCAAGTATCTCAGCAATTCTTTTTGCCTTTTCATCTGATTCTCTTTTTAGTTTTGCATCTCTCACAGCAAAAAATGTAATTCCAGATGCAATAAGAATGACTACTAAGGACAATATTAGAATTCTAAGGAATAACCATTTTTTATAACTCATATTATTGTTTAACAAAGACTTCTAAGTTTGTTTTTATTAGGAATTCATAATTCTTAAGGAATTCTAATAACTTAGAAGCGATTATTTTTGCACCACCATTTATATTTGATTCTATATTTAGTGGCATTATTGGATCATGAAGGCTCATTCTAAGAAGTAGCCATCCATCTCCACTATCTTTATCAAAATCAATTCTTACACCTTCATAATTATTTGGTGTAAGAGATAGATTATTTTCTTTAGCATATGTCTTTAAATCTTCTAGTATACTTAAGCCATAAGATGTGAAATCGATAGATGTATCGAAACTCATTCTAATCTCTACTGCTTCAAGTGGAGCTTTTAAATCTTCAACAAGATTTCTTAGTTTTAATCCTTTCTTATTTAGTTCAGAAAGCTTAATTAATAATCTTGTGATTAGATATGCACCATCATCTAAAAAATAATTTTCTTTTAGTGCTGCATGTCCGCTTGTCTCAATCGCAAGTGGAGAATATTTTTTCTCATTATTGAGTCTTATAGATTCATCAATAACGTTTTTATATCCTCTTTTAAAGCGATGGTGAATTCCGCCTTTTTCTTTTATAAATTCAGTTAAACCATCTGAAGTTAAAGAATCTGTAACAATAATACCACCAGGTTTTTCTTCGAGTAGAATAGCTGATATTAAAGCGATGAGCCTATTTCTGTTGATTTCATCACCAAGATCATCCACGGCTCCCGCTCTATCAACATCGGTATCAAAGATAATTCCAAAATCAGCTTTCACTTCTTTAACTCTATTTGATATTGATGCCATCGCGTCTTTATTCTCAGGATTTGGGATGTGGTTTGGAAATCTTCCATCTGGTTCTAAAAACTGAGACCCAGAAGTATTAGCGCCTAATACTTCAAGGACATCCTTAGCATAAAAACCACCAGCACCGTTTCCGGCGTCAACTATAATCTTGAGTCCTTTAAGAGGTTTTTCTTCATTGGTTTTATTTCTTACGAGATTAACTAAATGCGCAGAATAGATAGACATAAAATCAAAGTCAATTGCTTGACCTTCGCCATCAATACATTTTGATTCTTCAGCATACGATAATACTTCTTTAATCTCAGATGCTTCAAGTCCACCAGATGGAGTAAAGAATTTTAAACCATTCTTATTGTAAGGTAGATGTGATGCAGTAATTTCAATTGCGGCATCAGTGTTTATTAGTTTTGTGGTCATAAACATAGAAGGAGTTGTAGATAAGTGACATCTCTTAACATTTACTCCACTATGAGTTAAAGCCTTTACTGCAACTTCTTCAATTCTTTTAGCGGAAAGGCGTGAATCATGCCCAATAGCAATATTAAAAGAACTCTTATTCATCTTAAGAGATAAATAATAGACAAAAGCCCTAACTATATCATAGACTGCCTCGTCAGTTAGATTAATGTGTTCACCTTCGATACCTTCAAGAGCTACTCCTCTTACATCACTACCGCTTCTAAGTTTTTGATAATCTTTCATATATCTACCCTATAATATATATTTTAACAAATAATTAATAAAAATACTGC
>ONMY01000184.1 GCA_900318975.1 uncultured Bacillota bacterium
AATGCAGGCATTTCAAGAGTCTTATAACCAAGGACTGGAACGCCTTTTGTTTCAAGATATTCAAGTGTATTTTCGATATCTAGAATAGATTTAACTCCGGCAGAGACAACTATTACATCTGATAAAGCGAGTTCTTCTAGGTCATTTGAAATATCCATCGCTTCCATTTGGTTTCTGTGAACTCCACCAATTCCACCAGTTGCGAATACTTTTATTCCTGCAAGACTTGAGATATACATAGTTGCAGAAACTGTAGTTGCACCATTAAGTTTTCTTGATACAACAATTGGAAGATCTCTTTTTGAAACCTTTATTACTTCATTTTTTCCATTTCCAATATATTCAATATCATCTTTTGAAAGACCTACTTTTATCTTTCCATTAATGATTGCGATAGTCGCTGGTACTGCACCATTATCTCTAATTATTTTTTCTAAAGACATTGCAGTTTCCACATTTTTTGGATATGGCATACCATGAGAGATTATTGTAGATTCAAGTGCTACAACTGGAAGATTATTCTTAAGAGCTTCTTTTACTTCCGCACTTAATATAATATTTTCGTTCATATTATCACCTTTTTATATAATTATTCTATCACATTAAATGATAGAATAAAATAAAAAAGCCAACGAATGGCTTTTTTATTTTATTATAATCTTTAAGAAATTAGTGTTCAATCTTTAAGAAATCAGTTAAATCTTGTAATTTTACTGATAATTCATATTTGATTGTTGAATCTTCACCGATCTTAGATAATACTGGTGTGAATTTAATATTCTTTTCGTTAACTGATTTAACACCATCTTTTTCAATAACTAAATTAATAGCATTTGTAAGAGTGAATTCACCATTTTTAGCTTTTTCTAAATTATATTCAGCATTAAATGATCCAATAACGAATCTAGCTTCTTTGAATGAATATTTAGATGTGTCGAATTCAACTTTCATACCAACGAATTTGTTGTCTTTAACAATGAAATAGATTTTATTTTCATCAAAGTTTTCAACTTTTAAATATTCAATTTTGTATTCTGTATCATTTTGTGATGCTAAACTGAAGTTTTCATTATCTTGAATCTTATCATTTTTACATCCTGCAAGAGATACTACTAATACTAAACCTAGTAAAATTGCAAATAATTTTTTCATGAGATTTCCTCCAATTAGTTCTTAAATGTTGGTTCAGTGTATGTATAATCGTTATATGTTACACTGATTTTAATTTTGATTTCATTATAGACATTTGTTGAGAGTTGTGATACTTCATCAAGTACACTAAATCCATCGATAACACCAGCTATTACTGTTGATGTTGTATCATATGATGATGAAAGATCTGTTAAGTTGATTTGGAATTGTTGAGTTGGACTATTTTGATCATCTGTAAATTTAAGAGCGAGAGTACCTCTCTTATTAGATGGAGTTGTAGTTTGATTTACTTTAGATGCAATTTGTTTTGATACATCTTCTTTTTGATCGCCAATCATAATGATTGATGTTGTGCATGAATCGATATTAGCTTTGCTGTAAGCACCTTTCTTAAATAGATATAAGAAATAATTTAAAGCGTTAACTTCAGCATCATTCTTTAATGCTAATGATTCGAATCTTACAGTACCATAATCTCCAAATTTAACATCGATATATACAGATTTTGGTTTTTGTCCTTCTTCATTTACATCAAAATATGAATAATATGTTTTATCATATGAAGTTTCAACTGGGAAGTTATCAATCTTAGTAGTTCCATAATCACTAAATGTTGCAGTTACAACTAAATCGTTTCCACCATATTTAAATGTAACATCAATTTTATTTAATTTAGAACTCTTGATTTCAAGTTTAGCACTTGTACATTCGATTAATCCGTATTTATATGCATTATCAAGTCTAACAGTTTCATCATCTAGTGATATACCATCAATTAGATATGATATGATATTATTATTTTTTAAGTTAATTAATTCATCTTTATTAACGTCACTCTTTTTTAAGTTAATTAATAATTTTTCAAAATTAGCTGGATCGATTGTTGAATCAATAGTTGCAGTCGCAGATTTTAATGTTGTATCGCCGAAGTCTACATCTTTTTCAACATATTTTAAGACTTTACTTCCATATGTTGCATAATAATTTGGAGCTTCGTCAGATGCCTTTTTAATGCTATATCTCTTTCCTGTTTTAAAGATTTCATGTTTAAAATTTGAATCAATAGTTGTGGTTACAGTTAGAGTATAGTTTTCTAACGATTTTTCGCTAATAAGGCCTTTATCACTACATGCAGTAAGCATAAATACTGATAATAGTAGTGCTAAAACCATAATTAAATATTTTTTCATTTTATACCTCTATATTTAGTTTTAAAAATTCCATTGTTAATTATATCATAATTAAATAATAAAACAATACTATTTTCTTATGGCTATTCCAAGTTCTTCAAGCTGACTATCATCAACTTCACTTGGACAATCAAGCATTAAATCTTGTGCTGTAGTAGTTTTAGGGAACATTATAACGTCTCTAATATTATCAGTTCCAGTTAAAACCATCATGAGTCTTTCAAGGCCAAATGCTGCACCACCATGAGGAGGGAAACCATAATTCATGGCATCTAATAGATATCCGAATTTAGCTCTTTGTTGTTCTTCTGAGATATTTAATACTTCAAAGACCTTCTTTTGAATATCGTTATCATAGATTCTAAGTGATCCGCCACCAAGTTCATATCCAAAGGCAACCATATCATATGCATATGAATAAACCTTTAGTGGATCAGATAATAGATATTTTTCATGTTCTTTTAATGGGCGAGTGAATGGATGGTGAGTTGATGAGATTGAACCATCATCAGACAATTCAAATAGAGGGAATTCATAAATCCACTTGAAGTCATAAATAGTTCTATCAATTAAACCAAGATCACTACCAACTTTAAGTCTTAATGAGCCCATTGAGTTAGAAGCTTTAAGGTATGAATCATGAGTTGTTAAGAATAAAACTTCACTATTTTCGAGATTTAATTCTTCTAATGTTTTTTCATCTAAAAGCTTTAATATTGAACCACTGTATTCATTATTATTCTTTTTTATGAATAATAAATTAGAACCACCATGTTTCTTAATGTATTCAGTTGCTTCATCTATTTTCTTTCTTGAATAGAATCCACTTTCATCTTTTACTCTAATTCCAACCACGTATTTATTACTAAATAAAGGTGAATCAATGTTTTTGAATAAATCAAAATGTTCTAGCTTTAAACCAAATCTTGTATCAGGTTTATCACTACCATAATCTCTTATTGCATCATCATATTTCATCTTAGGGAATGGATTTGGAAGATCAACATTTAAGATTTCCTTAAATACTTTTCTATACAATCCTTCTAAGATTGATAATAGTTCATCTTGTTCAAGGAATGATGTTTCAATATCTATTTGTGTGAATTCTGGTTGACGATCGGCTCTTAAATCTTCATCTCTAAAGCATTTAGCGATTTGATAATATCTATCCATTCCTGCAACCATTAATAGTTGTTTTAGGATTTGTGGAGATTGTGGAAGAGCGTAGAATTCTCCTTTAAATATTCTTGATGGTACAAGGTAGTCTCTTGCGCCTTCTGGAGTACTTTTACAAAGTACTGGAGTTTCACATTCAATGAAATGATTTTCGTTTAAATAGTTTCTAACGATTGATAAAACTTTTGATTTAGTTTTGAATATTTTCTGAAATTCTTCTCTTCTTAAATCTAGGTATCTATATTTAAGTCTTATTTCATCATTAGAGTTTTTATCAATTGGAAGTGGGTCTGATTTAGATAATAGTTCGATAGAATCTGTGTCGACTTCGATTTCACCTGTTGGGATTTTATAGTTTGGACTTTCTCTTAATATTACCTTACCAGTAATTTTAATTACTGATTCATTGGTAATTGTTTCAGCAAATTCAAAGAAGTCCATTTCAGGTCTAACTACTACTTGTACGATTCCTGATGTATCTCTTAAATCTATAAAGATTAATCCACCGAGTTTTCTTATTTTATTTACCCAGCCAAAAAGGGTTACAGCTTCACCGAGATTAGCTTTAGTTATTTCACCATTATAATATGTTCTCATGAATGATTATTCTCCTTCACTTATATCATCTAAATATTTGTTTTCTAAATCCATTAAGTAATCTAAAAGATTATTTAAGTCTTTAATATCAACTTCTTCTTCAGTGTTATTTAGTTTATCTTTAACTTTAACAACGCCTCTTTCAAGTTCATCATCACCTTGAATGATTAAGTATCTTGCCTTATTACTGTCAGCTGATTTAAAATGACCTTTAAGGCTTGTTGCTTCATAGTTCATTTCTGATATGAAGCCCATAGTTCTTAAATATTGCATTACTTTTAATAGATTCTTTTTAGCGTTTTCACCGATTGGAATGAATTGACAGTTGATACTATGAGTTAGGTCGAAATCGAAGTTCACAATACTAATTAGTCTTTCAAGTCCGAACGCAAAACCGATTGAACCAAGTTTTGGTCCATCGAGGTCACTTGTAAGATTATCATATCTTCCACCGGCACAAATAGTTCCAGATTGGCCACTTTCACTATCTAAAAGTTCAAATTCAAAGATTGTATTTGTATAATAATCAAGTCCTCTTACGAGTTTTTCATCAACTACATATGGAACATCTAGTTCATCAAGATATGATTTTACGATTTCAAAATCATCTTTTGATTTTTGACTTAAATAATCTGATACCTTAGGTGCATTTAATAGAATTTCACTATCTTTATCGACTTTGCAGTCTAAAATTCTTAGTGGATTCTTTTCGAATCTCTTCTTACAGTCTTCACATAAAGAATCGAGTTTATCACTAAAATATTCTTTTAAAGCATTTCTATAATTATTTCTTGATTCATCATCACCTAAAGTATTAAGTCTAACTTTAAAGTTATTGATATTTAAATCTTTAAATATTGTAGTCGCAAGAAGTATAACTTCTGCGTCCATATATGGAGAAGATGTACCTACTACTTCCACACCAAACTGTCTAAATTCACGAAATCTTCCTTTTTGTGGACGTTCATATCTAAACATTTCACCCATATAGAAGAGTTTTAAAGGTAGTGCATTTGTTGCATAGAGTTTGTTTTCTATGATAGATCTAATAACTGGTGCAGTTCCCTCAGGTCTTAGTGTAATGATTCTATCTCCTCTATCTTTAAAATCATATGTCTCTTTAGTGACAATATCGCTAGATTCTCCAGTTGACCTATGAATTAAATCAGATGTTGCAAGAATTGGTACACGAATCTCTTCATAGCCAAAAAGACTTGCAGTATCTTTTAGAAAGTCTTCGATATAACTATATTTTCTAGCATCATTTGGGAGTAGATCATACGTTCCTTTTACTTTTGTATACATGAAAATAGGCACCTCCATAGTTCATAAAATGAGCCCAACATAGTGGGCTCATATTAGTTTTATATTTTAAGTTATAATATATTACTGATGAGCTTCTACGTAATCAACAATTTGTTTAACTGTCTTTAAGTCCATTGCTTCTTCATCAGAAATAGAAAGTCCGAATGTTTCTTCGAGTGCACAAACAAGTTCGATTGCATCTAAAGAATCAGCACCAAGATCACTTTCGAATGAAGCATCAATAGTTACTTTTTCTGGATCGACTTGAAGTTCGTCTACGATTAATTTTTTAATAGTTTCAAATATTTGATTTCTTTCCATATAAATCTCCTTAACTAATTTATAGATATTAATAATTATATATTAATTATTATGATAATTCAAGTTAAATATCTAGTATTACAGATACTGG
>ONMY01000032.1 GCA_900318975.1 uncultured Bacillota bacterium
AAAACATCTATAGAATGGATTTATTAATAAAAAATGAAAATATCATACCTAACTGATTTTAGAAAATTCAATGAAAAGGATCTGACCATTGTGCTCGGTTATTTTGATGGATTCCATATTGGACACCGAGTTCTTTTTGAAAAAGCACTAGAACTCGGAAAAAAGTCTAACACTAAGGTAGGTCTTATCACATTCAATGAATCATATTATGATTTTATAAATAAAAACACTCCAACCTATCTTACGACATTAAATCAAAAGATTGAACTTGCAGAATCACTAGGGTTTGATTCAATCTACATAATCACTCTCACAGAAGAATTCATAAATCTATCTAGTGATGAATTTATGGATATCTTCATTAAAGATATGAGAAATGTCGTTGTTGGGTTTGATTACACATTTGGTAAAAATAAAGAAGGAACTTCAGCTTACCTTAAAGAAAAATATCAAAATTCCATCACAATAGTTGATAAGATAAAGAATAGTGATGGTGTTAAAATCGGTACTGAGATGATTAAAAATCTTCTAGAAGAAGGTAATACGTCATATGCGAATTATCTACTAGCAAGACCATATGAAATAGAAGGCTTAATGACTAAAGTAAATCAACACTTCGTCTTCTATACAGAAAACTTCATTCCAAGGAATGGTAAATACGTTTTGACACTTATAGATGGAAATGAAGAGATTACTTTCTTTGGTAAAATTAGAAAAAGTACCACATCAAATACCTTCACTATTACATCTAACTGGCCAAACATAAAAAACATTGAAACAGAAAAACACAAACACTATAAACTAGTAATAGGTAGTGAGACAACTAATTATCTTTGATTTATCATTATAATAATGATATAATACTCTAGGCTAATAAAAATATAAGGAGAATTAATAAATTATGACAATCGAAAAACTCGCAGGATCAAAAGTAAAATTTGATGTAGTTATCCCTGTTGAAACATTTAAAAGAGCTTTAGATGATTCATTTGAAAAGAACAATAAAGAAGTAACAATCAAAGGCTTTAGAAAAGGACAAGCTCCAAGAAGCGTATATGAAGCTGTATATGGAGTTCAATCATTATATAATGATGCTCTTAACTATGCGATTAGTGAAACATACTATGAAGCAGTTACTGAAAACAAACTTGAAGTATGTGGCTATCCAAAAATTGATTTAGATGAAACCAAAATCAATGAATCTGAACCAATTAACTATACAGTTACTGTATCAGTTAATCCAACAGTTGAACTTGGTGAATATAAGAACTTAACAATCACAAAAGATAAAGTACAAGTTCTAGCAAAAGAAGTTGAAGAAGAAATCAAGAGAACTCTTGATAGAAATTCAATGCTCGTTAAAAAGGAAGATGAAAATGCTGTTATAAATGAAGGTGATACAGCAGTATTTGATTTTACTGGTTATAAAGATGGAGTAGAATTCGATGGTGGAAAAGCAACAGATTATTCACTTGAAATCGGTTCTCATCAATTCATCCCTGGCTTTGAAGAACAAATGGTTGGAATGAAAGCAAATGAAGAAAAAGATATAAATGTAACATTCCCAGAAGACTATCATCAAGAAAACCTAAAAGGTCAACCAGTAGTATTCCATGTAAAGGTTAAAGAAATTAAATACAAAGATGTTCCAAAACTAGATGAAGATTTCGTTAAAGAACAAAAAATTGATGGTGTTGCTACACCAGAAGAATATAAAGCACACGTTAAAAAGACTATCACAGAAAGAAAAGAAAATGCTGCAAGTGAAAAAGCTAAAAACGATCTTTATATGCAAGTTGTTAAAAACGCTAAATTTGAACTTCCAGAAGATTTAGTTGAAGAAGAAGCAAGCTATTCACTTGAAAAAGCAGAACAACAAGCTAAACAATACGGAATGGATCTTGAAACTCTTCTAAAATACACTGGTGGTCAAACAGTAGATGAATACAAAGCTACACTTAAGACTCAAGCAACTAACACTCTTTCTTTAAGATTCGTTCTAAAAGAAATCGCAAAAGCTGAAGGCTTTACTGC
>ONMY01000025.1 GCA_900318975.1 uncultured Bacillota bacterium
ATTCATTCAAATTTATTAGATCTTGGTTTAACAAAACTCTTAAAATCTAATCATGCCTGGGTTCTTGCAAGAATAAAATATGATGTTATTAAGCAAATACCAAAAGAAAGCAAGATAATTGTTAAAACTTGGCCACACCCTGCTGGAAGATTTGATTTTGATCGAGATTATCAAATACTAGATCATCTAGGAAATGTGTTTGTTAAGGGGACATCTAAGTGGGTTATTATTGATACAAAAGAAAGGAAGGTTGTTAGATCAAATTATAAATATCCTTGTGAATGTATTGATGATAAGGTATATGATTCGTTTGATAAAATAAAAGAATCTTTTAAAGAGGATTATAAAATTCTTGGGACATATACTGTACGCGAAGATGAGACAGATGTTCTTGGTCACATGAACAATATAAGATATGCTGATATAATTTTTAAATTCTACCCTTTTGAACTAAAAAGCTTACAAATAGATTATATTAAAGAAATAAAAGCTGGTGAAACCCTGATAGTAAAAGAAAAGAAAGAAGGTTCTTTAATATATCTTGCTGGTTTTGTTTCTGACGAACTTCGTTTTGTTTCAAAATTTAATCTATAAATATAAATCATCCCTCCTGTTTTTTTGGAGGGATGGTTTTTATAATTCTTTTATAAAATTTATTATTTCGTCGCAATCTTCTTTTTTAGTACTAAAAGATGTAACTATTCTTATAACTTTTTCTTTTTCTCTTTTCTCCCATAGTTCGCATCCAAATTCTTTTATTACTTTATCCGCTTTTTCGTTTGGAAGAATGATAAATTGTTGGTTTGTTGGAGAGTCACTGTCAAATACAATGTTTGCTTTTTTAAGTTCTTCTTTTATATATTCTGATGTTTCGTTGCTTTGTTTCGCTAACTCGAAGTATAGACCATCTTTAAATGCTTCTTCAAATTCAATTCCAATAAGGAAACCTTTTGCAAGCATTGCGCCTCTATTTTTAATATGATACCTAAAACATTCAGATAGTTCTTTATTTTTGATTACGAGGGCTTCTCCAATTAATAATCCGTTTTTTGTACCGCCTATATAGAATATGTCTGCAATATTTCCAAAAAACTCTTTTGTATAGTCGCACGCTTTTGATGTAAGAGCCGACCCAAGCCTTGCCCCATCAATAAAAAGGTACAAAGAATATGTATCACAAATTCTTCTAATATCTTCTAATTCTTTTTTAGTATATATTGTTCCGCTTTCTGTTGAGTTTGATATATATACCATTTTTGGTTTGACTACGTGTTCATCAGTATGAAGTTTCATTTGATGTTCGATGTCTTCTGGCTTAATTTTCCCATCTTTGTTTTTGCATGTGATGATCTTATGACCGCTTGCTTCGACAGCCCCAGTTTCGTGGACGTTGATATGTCCTGTATCACAAGCAATTACAGCTTCATAAGGTTTTAAAAAATAAGATATTGTGACCATGTTTGTTTGTGTTCCGCCAGCAAGAAAATGGATGTCTGCGTTTGGGACATCAAATGTTTTTCTAATATATCCTTTTGCGTTTTCTGAGTGCTCATCAAGGCCATAGGCCTTGTGCTGTTCGTTGAGATGTTTTTTTATTGCTTCTATTATTCTTTCATCTGCAAGTTCGCTGTAATCGTTTTTGAATAGTCTAGTCATATTCTTCACCTCTTTAGTATATATTATATAGGCAAAATAAAAAATCTCAAGCAAAGCTCGAGATTTTTGTTTTATTGTTTAAAATTATTTTAATTCAGCAAAGTACTTAATTGTACGAACCATTTGTGAAGTGTAAGAGTTTTCGTTGTCATACCAAGAAACAACTTGAACTTCAAATAAACCGTCAGCAACTTTAGATACCATTGTTTGAGTTGCATCAAATAATGAACCATAAGTCATACCGATAACGTCTGATGATACTAATTGATCTTCAGTGTATCCATATGTTGCAGATTGAACAGACTTCATATAAGCATTAACTGCATCTTTAGTAACGTTTTCAGCTTTAACAACAGCGAAGAGTAGTGTTGTAGATCCTGTTGGAACTGGAACTCTTTGTGCTGAACCAATTAATTTGCCTGAAAGTTCAGGAATAACTAGTCCGATTGCTTTAGCAGCGCCTGTTGAATTTGGAACAATATTAACAGCAGCAGCTCTAGCTCTTCTTAAATCGCCTTTTCTGTGTGGTCCATCGAGTACCATTTGGTCACCAGTATAAGCATGAACTGTTAACATGATGCCTGATTGGCTTGGAGCGAAATCATTTAATGCTTTAGCCATTGGAGCTAAGCAGTTTGTTGTGCATGATGCAGCTGAAATGATTTGATCATCTTTTGTTAATGTTTCGTGGTTAACGCCATAAACGATAGTCTTGAGATCGTTTCCAGCAGGAGCTGAAATAACAACTTTCTTAGCACCAGCATTGATATGTGCCATTGATTTATCTTTAGAGCAGTAGAATCCTGTGCATTCGAGTACAACATCTACATCTAAAGCTTTCCATGGGCAGTTATTAGCATCTTTTTCAGCATAGATTCTAATCTTCTTTCCATCTACAGCAATCCAGCCTTCAGCTTCATCGTCTGCTGAACAAGTAACTTTATCAGCAAGTGCATATCTTCCTTGAGCTGAATCATACTTTAATAGATGAGCAAGCATCTTTGGGCTTGTTAAATCGTTGATAGCAACGATTTCATAACCTTCAGCGTTGAACATTTGTCTGAAAGCTAAACGGCCAATTCTACCAAAACCATTAATGGCAACTCTTACATTTTTTGACATAATAATTTTTAATTTCTCCTTTTATTTAATTTTTACCATAGGTATTTTACTACTATAGATGTTAAAATGCAAGAAATATGAATGTGTAAACACATTTATATTCTAAAATACAAAAAGCCGTTTGGAGACCCAAACGACTTTTATGTTATTTATAAAGAATTATTTTTTCTTCTTTGCTTCTTTTTCAGCAAGCTTAGCTTGATATTTAGCCTCTTCTTCTTCGAAGTTGAGTCCTTTAGCTTCGCATTTAGCTTTTAATTCAGCAATTCTGTTTTCTTCAGCTTCTTTATCGAATTGTTCTTGTTCTAAGCGCATTCTTTCAGCTGGTTCAATCCATTC
>ONMY01000194.1 GCA_900318975.1 uncultured Bacillota bacterium
TCTGATTTATATTCAGAAAATAGAGCGTTTTTTGGAAGGATTCTAATGATATTTTGAATCGCTTTACCTTTAAGCTGCATCTCAACATTTTTACCGAAAGATTCAGCGATTTCAGAAGCATTTGAGAATTCGAAGATTAGAACGGTTGCTTCTTTTGAGAGGTGGTAGACTCTTATGAATTCATCGAGTTGTGATTCAAGATTACGTCTACTCATAAGTCCATCTGATGCTTTAGGTTGCTCTCTTTCTTCTTGGACTCTCTTAGATTCTTTTCTAATTGAGCGGTATAGGAGGATTCCAAGACCAATGATTATTAAAACTATTGTGACTGTGAAGACTTCATTAAAGCCATCTGATGCAAGAAATCTTGATAGAAGATTTAATATATTTAAATTCATCATTTATCCCTCCTCTTAATTTCTAATGCCTCTTCAACCTTATCGTATGGAACAGGTTTTGAGAAATAATAACCTTGAATGTATTTACAGTGTTTCTGTTCAAGGAATTTTAATTGTTCATCATCTTCTACACCTTCAGCAACTACCGAAAGATTTAATTCATTCGCAATACCGATGATATGAGAGATGATAGTTCTAATACCTTTATTAGTTTTTATCTGACGAGTAAATCCAATATCGATTTTAAGTACGTCAATTGGAAGTTCTGCGAGGTACTGTAAGCTTGAATAACCAGTACCGAAATCATCTAGGTAGACCTTTATACCAAATGATCTAATATAAGTTAGTATATCAATGACTTCACTCATTGATTCAATTAAGAATGTTTCTGTGATTTCTATTGCGACTTGGTCATATGATACGCCATATTCTTCATAGAGTTTAACGAAACTATTTGTGAATCCCGGCTGTAACATCTGAGCTGGTGATACGTTAACTGATACTCTAACGTCAGGTCTATTAAGCTGTTTCATAAGTTCAAATGTCTTTCTAAATGTTAAAAGACCGATATCTTGTATGAAACCACTTCTTTCTGCGACTTTGATGTATTCATATGGTGATTCATATTGATATTTAGGGTTATTCCAACGAAGTAAACACTCAAAACCAGTAACTTTATTTTCACGTAGGTTAAATACTGGTTGATAGTAAGTAACGAATTCTTCTTCATCAATCGCTTTTCTAAGGTCATCAGCGATCTGTAGGTCTTTTGCGAGAATTGATTCAGAGTTATTATCGAATAGATAATAAACAGATTCTTTACCTTCTATAGCCTTTTCATAAGCGATTATAGATTTATCTACTATCGCTTTTGGATTTATTCCTGAGAGTGGATCATAGAGCGAGAATGGATAGACACCAAATCTTACATCTGTGATGATGTTATCTGAATAAACCTGGAAAGGTTTTTTAGTAACTGAATTAATTGAGTCGATATGAGCTTTTAAATCATTGAAGTTATCTTTTAGTTTTAAGAAGAATGCGAAGAATTCACCATTTACGCAGTATACTTCATTTCCACCGATATGTTCTTTTAGGATTTCAATTAGGGTTTCATTAATCTTTTCATTTGTTTTACTACCATAGAGTTTAACGATTTCAGCTCTATTTTTAATTCCTGAATAGAATAGATAATAATCTTTGATTCTCTTTTCACCATCTATACAAAGTTCTGTGATTCTACTAAATAGGGCTTTTCTATTTAGGGCAACTGTATAAACGTCATCTTGGAAGGCATCGGATACTGTTGATCCGATTGCTGAAAGTCTTACTACGTTTTCAGGTTTAGTTTCACCATCATATCCAATTAGTTCATATCTATTTCCAGACTTAACGATAACGAATCTTAAGTATTGGTCTTTATCTGAACCTTCTGGTGCTTTTCTCATTGTGAGAGTTGATGATGCATCGAGTAGTACTCCCATTGTTTCTTTTGTGACTGTATCCATTTCTAGGACATTACATTTAAGAAGAGATGGGACATTGAAGATTGACTGTGCAAAGCGTTGGTTTCTAGCTAAGATCTTTCCTTCTTTAGTAACTATTAATAAATGGAAATTATCATTTGATAGTGGAATTACTAAATCCTTCATATTCATTCTCATGACATAAAGTCCAATTGTAAGCATGAGAATTAATACTACGAAGAAGGCGATATAAATAAGTGTTGCGACAATCATCGCTTCAGTGAAATTATTTAAGAAAGACGCTTCAACAAAGGCAAGGATATATAATGATTCTTCATTATAATCTGGTAAGATTTCTTTAGATGTTATGAGATAGTTTTTGATACTATCACGCATTGTGATTAGTTCAGTGTGAGTATCTGGATCTTTTAATCTAAATTCATCTAGGAATGATTTTAGATCTTTTGGGATATCTTGTGAGAAGAGACCTTGAAATGTTGTGTTAGTATTATAGGTATTGATATAGAACCAACCATTTTCACCTGAACAGATAA
>ONMY01000291.1 GCA_900318975.1 uncultured Bacillota bacterium
AACCATCAATGTAAGAATAGAAACGGCAGATAACATTATCATCATAGGAGTCTACTACATAACTGAAGTATTCTCCGCCGTATTCTTTTTGAACCGCTTCGTCTACTTTCGAAACGATTTCACCCCAGGAGAGCTTAACAAATTCTGACAAATTCATTTCATTGCCTCCAGGTTGATTTTGACCATTTTGATCGCAGTAGTCGTGCAATAATTTTAAACTTTCGATTAATTCATCAGTTGTGAAGAATGCAGACCCTGTGAAAGCGGGTTGTTGGTCTCTACCTAAAACACTAACTCCAACAAAGTGCCCTGCGGTGAACTCAATGTTTTTGAAATGTTTTCTTTCGTCATAGTTTACGACATATTTAACTGTCGATGGATCTAATTCTAAAGATTGACTATGACCTTCAATCTTTTTAGCGATTTCTCCAACCTTGTCTGGACGTTTGGTATAGTACACTGTATCACATACTGCTCAAGTGTTACCATCATCTCTTGTTTCGAAGACTACTTCAGAACAAGGATCAACGATGCCATAAATGGCTTGTTCGGTTGCGTGTCCGACGAAATCGTCTTTTTCTTCATCATAATAGCTTACAATTGGTGTGTAAGGTAATGATTTAATGATACTTTCGGAGAAGGTATCGTTGAACAAACGATGATCAGGTGTTTCGCCTTTGTAGAACACACGAAGTTTTCCACGAGTGAAACGCTCATTTTCATTTTGTTCTTCTTTTGAAAAAGATAAGGTTGCAGGAATACTACAATTAATAGTGCGTTTTTTCATGTAAACCTCACCTTAGAAAACAATTATTTATCTTCTTTATTATCTTCCGCTGTTGGCTCAATCCCAGGTTCGGATTTTTTAGAAGGATTGCTTTCCTCTTCTCCAGCCTGTCTATCTTCCGCAGTTTGTGTATAGGAGGTCTGCATTGGAGTAATGCGATCTAATTGTAATCTATTCTCTAAGTCAAGAACATCTTCGATGTTCTTCTGTTTAATTCCAGATGCTACAAGATAATCAATTTTGCCGACGCCAAGCGTAGCGTTCTCTTTATATATCTTTATATCATCTTCGTAAGTATATGAGGAGATTGGTAAAATATCAATATCGGCCTGTAAGGTTTTGAAATCAAACCAATTATTGATTGCGATACTATAAAAGCTAGATAGCGCTTGGATGTACTTTCACACTAATCCTCTATCTCTAATCAGGGAGTACTTTAACGCAGTTACACTATCAGATGTAAAGATATTGCTATTGAAACCAGCGTTATTGAAAATAGCTTTAAAGGCCTTCAATAATACTTCATTCTCAACTGTATCATTCTCTGAAAGTTTTTCAACATTAATAGTACCAAATGTTGTTAAGAGACGTGCTTTATCACCTTTGTCGATAACTTTCTTCATTGATTGGTGAAGGGCTTTAACTTCATCCATTTCAAAGATAAGTTTATCTTCATAATGCGGCATTGTTTGAATAACAATGTATTTTAGGGCATTTTCGTTTCTTTCGAGTTCGTTATCTTGATATTGTTCATAGTCAAGGATAGAACCATAAATGTATAAATATGTTGGGATGCCGTAATCATTGAGCATTAAACCACTTGAAACATGTGGATCGAGATCTTGCCAACGTAAGTTCGCATCTTTTTGATATTTTCTAAAGCATTTTTCAAATTCTTTTGGGAAACTTTTGAAATAGTCTTTTAATTGTTCTTCTGAAAGACCTAAATCACTAAAATATGAAAAATCAAATTGAATTAATGCTGTTCCATATTGTGTCTCGCCAATTTTACGGCAGTACTTATTTGGTAATAAGAGGGTATCTACAGTATAGGATTCCTCATTAATCATAGTTGTGAAGTATACAGCCCCGTTAACAAAGATACTTCTAAGTAATGCAGGGAATTTTGTTTCAATGGATAATCCATCAACTACTTCTAACATAAGATGATAATTTAATAAATAATCATCATCTTTAATTGGTTTTTTATCTTTTGCTTTACTTTTGCCATACAATTTATGAGGAGTCACTTTGTATCTTCACATAAACATATTACAAAGATAATCAATAGTATTAGCATAAATTAAGTTTGTCGCATATAAATTTTGAGAAACTTGAACTGCTTTATCTGTATTAGAAAATGAATCTTGTAATATTTTTCTAACTTCAACTGCTGTTTTTGGCATTTTACTG
>ONMY01000185.1 GCA_900318975.1 uncultured Bacillota bacterium
TAGATAAAACTGGTAAAGTTTTAGATAAAGATGTAATCTATCAAAACCAAAAATATCCAGATGAAAAAGTTCCAGAATCAAGAATTCTTGAAGCTGAACTAAAGGTTAGAAAATTCGTTAAGAACTATAATATTGATATCGTATCTATCGGTAATGGTACTGCATCAAGAGAAACTGAAAGATTTATCGCTGAAACTATTAAAAAATATAGTTTACCATGTAAATACATTATTACATCAGAAGCTGGTGCGTCAGTATATTCTGCATCTAAAATTGCACAAGAAGAATTCCCTGATTATCACGTAGAAGAACGCAGTGCAGTATCAATTGGAAGAAGAATCCAAGATCCTCTTGCAGAACTCGTAAAAATCGATCCACAATCAATCGGTGTTGGCCAGTATCAACATGATGTCACACAATCTAAACTAAAAGATACCCTAGATTTCGTTGTAGAAAAGGCTGTTAACCAAATAGGAGTAAACATTAATACTGCATCTAAATCACTTCTACAGTACGTTTCAGGCTTAAATAAGGCAACCGCAGGTACAATCGTTGATTACCGTGAAAAGAATGGTGAATTCAAAAATAGAAAAGAAATCAAGAAAGTACCAAAGATTGGTGATAAAGCATTTGAACAGTGTGTTGGCTTCTTAAGAATCCCAGAATCATCAAATCCACTCGATAAAACGTCTATTCACCCAGAATCATATGATATTGCAGAAAAGGTATTAAAATATCTTGGCTTTACATCAAAAGATCTCGGATCTAAAGAATTAATTGATGTAATAAATAAAACAAACGCAGATACTCTATCAGAAGAACTAGATATCAATCCAATAACTCTAGAAGATATTCTAAAAGCCTTTATCGCACCAACCCGTGACCCACGTGATGAACTTCCACAGCCAATCTTAAAGAGCGATGTCCTTCATTTAGAAGATTTAAAACCAAATATGGAACTTGAAGGAACTGTAAGAAACATCACAGACTTCGGTGCATTTATCGATCTTGGGGTTAAGGAATCTGGCTTAATCCATATCTCTCAAATGAGCACAAAACGTATAAATCACCCAAGTGAAGTATTAAAGGTTGGACAGATCGTTAAAACATACGTAATATCAGTAGATTTAGAAAGAAGACGTATCGCATTAACCCTATTAAAACCAAATCAGTAATAGATAAAATATTGGGAAGAGAATAGCCTTTTCTCTTCCCAATAATTATTCTTGCGTTTTTTAATCTTTTAGTATAAAATAATTATGCGTTTGGAGCAGTACTCAAGTGGTTGAAGAGGCGCGCTTGCTAAGCGTGTAGATCGGGAGACCGGTGCGGGAGTTCAAACCTCCCCTGCTCCGCCACGTTCAAAGTCCTAGGTATCATTTTGATACCTTTTATTTTTTCCTTTCTGGTGCTTTAAGATAAAACAAACCATTTCATATAAAATTAAGATTGACTACTACAAACTGAAAGTTTTTTTCTAAAAAATAAAAATGTTTCAGTTAAATGAAAGAAAATATGGTATATAATAAACACGTATTTTAAAATAACATAAACTTTAAATAGTTTTTGTTATTTATATTATGTATTAAAAAATGCGGTATACCTATGATCACAACTTTAATTATTTCAATATCAGTATTCATATTATTAACATCGTCTATTATGTTTTTTCCATCTTTTAAACTCGGAAATCTAAAGATTGGAACCTACTGGGTAATAGCTCTTTTTGGTGCAATCTTATTAATAATCTTTAATCAAGTAAAAATAGATGAAGCATTTAATAGTCTAACAGCTGATACAGAGATAAACCCATTAAAAATATTAACCCTATTTTTATCTATGACTTTTTTATCTATCATATTAGATGAATTTGGTCTTTTTAGATGGGCATCAGTAAAAGCTGTAAAACTTGCAAAATCAAATCAAATATCAATATTCTTAAGCTTATATTTTTTAAGCGCAATCCTAACAGTATTTACATCAAATGATATTGTAATACTCACCCTTACACCATTTATTTGTTTCTTATGTAAGAATATAAAAGTAAATCCAATTCCATATCTAATTGGTGAATTCATGGCCGCAAATACATATTCTATGATGCTTATAATTGGAAACCCAACAAACATCTATCTTGCAACATCAAATGGAATTACATTCATTGAATATGTTAAAGTGATGGCCCTCCCAACAATCATATCTGGAATAGTAGAAGTATTATTAATACTATTAATATTTAATAAACAACTAAAAGAAAAAATCGAGAAAGTAGATGATGAATTTAAAATAGATGATAAAGTTGGAGCGGTTATCGCAACACTTCATCTATTCATCTGTCTAGTATTTTTAGTAATATCAAATTATTTAAATATCGAAATGTGGTTAGTATCGCTTGCATCTGCACTCTCTTTATTAATCATATTACTCATACTAAAAATCGTAAGAAGAAGAGAAGATAGTACTCTCGTAAATTCATTTAAAAGACTTCCATATGAACTCATTCCATTTGTTTTATCGATGTTTGTGATAATAATAGCTTTAGATCAAAATAATATTACTGATAAGTTATCAGAAATACTAAATTTTGGAAATACTACCTTCACATATGGAATTAGTTCATATTTAGCATCTAATATCATTAATAACATCCCTATGAGCATGCTGTTTTCAAAATTAGTTGGTCTACTTGATAGTGAAATAATAACTAAGGCAACATATGCATCTATTGTTGGAAGTAATATTGGAGCATTCTTAACACCAATCGGCGCTCTTGCTGGAATAATGTTTACATCGCTTACTGAAAAGTATGGTACTAAATTAAACTTTAGAACCTTTACAAAATATGGATTCTTAATAAGTATTCCAGTGCTTCTTGTTGCATTACTTGTTTTGAATTTTATGTTCTAAATAAAAAAACGAGATTTAGAGCACGCCTGCTATGGATGATTTTATAGATGCAACCTTTTATTATTTGATAAAAAAACTAGTGCTTATGTTGTAATTTTTGTCTAAGACATGATATAATGTCCTTGAGAAATTAAAAATGTCCAAGAGGTATTGTTATGAATATCGGGAAAGAAAATGAAATTATAGAATTCAAGAAGACAACTGCTGAAATTAAAGAAGGGTTACAATCAATTTCTGCTATATTAAATAAACATCAAAAAGGATATTTATATTTTGGAGTAAGAGATAATGGAGATGTAATCGGTCAAGATATTGGAAAAGAAACGTTGAGAGATATTTCAAAAGCTATAAGATCTAGGATTAAACCCGAATGTGAATTTGAAGTTAATGAAAAATCATCAGATGATGGGAGAACTTTTATTGAGGTTTATTTTAGTGGTAATAGGGTTCCATACTCTGCTGATGGAAAGTACTTTTTAAGATTTTCAGATGAAGACAAACAAATGACAAATCAAGAATTAGATAAATTTTTTCAAGATTTAAAAAAAGATTATTCTTCATGGGAAAAAGATGATTCAAATGTTTCTTTAAATGATGTAGATGAAAAAGTGTTAAGAAATGAAGTTAATAGAGGCTTTTCTAATAAAAGAATTCCTTTTGAGTATAGTGGTTCGATTGATGTTTTAAAAAAGTTTGGTTTAATTTCTACTTCTAAAGATACATTAAATAATGCTGGTAATGTATTATTTTCAAAAAATAAGCCTATACTGTTGAAACTTGCTACATTCGCAACTGAGACAAAAGAAGCTTTCTTAAAACTAGAGCATTTTGAAGGCAATATCTATGA
>ONMY01000143.1 GCA_900318975.1 uncultured Bacillota bacterium
CTTGAAAGAATCAATGATTCACTAGGATTTAATCAAGACGATTTCTATAAAGCTATTTCAAATGGATTTATCCTATCAATTGATAATGGTCATGCAGTTCATCAAGCTCATCCTGAAAAGAGTGATATAGCTGAAAAAGTATATCTAAATAAAGGAATAGTAATTAAACACCATATAAATTATTCAACTGATGGACTTTCATCATCAATTGTTAAGACAATTTGTAAAAATAATAAGATCCCATATCAAGATTACTATAATAGATCCGATATAAGATGTGGCGGAACAATTGGCCTTATCACAAGTGCAAAACTTGAAATGAATGCCTGTGATATCGGCCTTGCTGAACTCGCAATGCACTCAGCAATAGAAACTATTGGAAGATCTGATATTAAACATATGGAAGATTTAGTTATCTCATTCTTTAATACAAGTATTAAACAACTTGAAAACTATGAAATAGAAATAGAATAGTCTAAATAATATATGATATAATGAGTACAGATGAGAGAAAATAGAATTGATAATAAAATACAAAAGAAAAAACCTATAGAATATACATACACTTTTAAAATAAATAAAAGTGCATTTTTACTAGAGTTTTTACTTTCTAAACTTAGTATGTCAAGAAATAGTATTAAATCTCTTTTATCAGAAAATAAAGTGTTGGTAAATGGTTCAGTTGTTAGACAATTTGATTATCCACTTTGTAAAGATGATGAAATTAAAATCGCAAAGCACTCACAAAATACCTCAAATCCTGCAAAGAAAAAGTCTAAAAACGTTGGCGTATTCAAACTTAAAGACTATATCATCTATGAAGATAATAATTATATCGCAATCAATAAGCCATCAGGCATACTTTCTGTTGAATCAGATACTGAAAATGAATCTATTTATAAATATGTTTTTGAATATTTAACTATAAATGATCCAAAGAAACGTCCATATCTTCTACATAGAATCGATAAAGATACATCTGGAGTAATTGTATTTACTAAGGATATTAAACTTCATTCAATGCTTAAAATGCACTGGAATGAAGATGTAAAGGTTAGAGAATACTACGCAATCTGTGAAGGAGTATTCAAGGAAAAGAAGGGGACAATAAAATCTTATCTTAAAGAAAATGAAAACAATCTTATGTATTCATCTAAAGATAAAAGAGGAAAACTTGCTGTTACACACTTTGAAGTAATAAAAGAAAACAGTGAATATACTCTTTTAAGAGTATTAATTGATACCGGAAGAAAAAACCAAATAAGAGTTCATATGAAAGATATTGGTCATATGGTTGTTGGAGACATAAAATATAGAAGTAATTTAAACCCAATAAATAGGCTCGGCCTTCATGCATCTAGACTTGATTTTATTAATCCATTAGATAAAAAAATAATTTCATTTAGTGCAAAAATCCCGAAAGAATTTACTGATTTATTTAGATAGATATTATGAAGAAGAAAGATATTATACTTTTAATTATTTCAATACTTTTAATAGGAATAATGGTCCTAATGTTTTGTCTTGGTTCGAATTATTCATATTTTCCTCTCTTAATTGGAATTGTCATAATAAATTTTATTTTAGGACAAGAAAAGCACATATTAAAGAAGATATATGTAATTTTTTATACAATTATCTTCATAGCTAATCTATTGTTTTCAATCAATGTTATAAAAGCTCCTTCATCACCTATTACAGATTATGATAAAAGAATAGAAATATGGGGCGATACAATTCCAGGAAATAGTAAAAATCTAAAAATAAATGATATGAATGTTAGAAAAAATACAAATAAACTACTATCTATGAATAGATTTTTAACATTTCTTTATTTTAAAAATGAAAAGAATGCCGAAAGAGTAATTGATACATATACATATTCATATGAAATCATGTCTGGATATGCAAAAGAAACATATGAAGATGTTCCTTATTTAATTCCATATTTAGTTGAAAATGCAAAAGATTCAGTTATTATTCTTCCAGGCGGAGGATTTTCAAATAAAAGTATTGAAGATGGCGGAACTTTAGAAGGAAAAAATGTTGCATTAGAATTAAATAAAAGAGGAATAAATGCATTCGTTCTTTGGTATAGATCTAATCCTTATGAATTTCCTGTTCCTCAAGCTGATTTACAAAGAGCTATAAAATATTTAAAATATCACAAAAATGATTTCAATATAGATGAGAATAGAATTGGTATAATAGGTTTTTCTGCTGGAGGTTATGTTGTATCAAGCTATATCAATATTTTTATGGGTCAAGATATTAGTTTCTTAGTTTCATCTGACTATTCTTTTGATGATATTGATTTAATGGATGATAGCGTCTATTCAGCAGCTTTAATATATCCTGAACTTTCGTTCAAAAATAATTATTCTATTATGTATTCATGTTTTTCTAGTGATAAAGTAAATGATGAAGAGAATAGAAATAATCTTATAGATAAATATGATACCATTAAGCATATAAGATCATCAGTACCAAAAGCATACATTGCCTATGGTGATAAAGATGATATTGTAGGTACAGATAATATCAATGAGTTTATCTCTAAAGCAAATGAGATAAATATGAATTTAACTGTAAAGGTATGTAAAAATCAAAAACATGCTTTTGATACAGATTGTTATATTGCATCTTACTTAGACTTTTTAGAGGATTAATAAAATGAATAATATTAAACTCACAACTATGTGTATGATTTACAAAGAAAATGGCGAATTTCTTGTCCAGCTTAGAAATAAAACCGATTGGCCTGGATTAACTTTTCCTGGAGGAAAGGTTGAAAGAGGTGAAGAAATAACTAAGTCATGCAAAAGAGAAGTAAAAGAAGAAACAGGATTAGATATTTTTAATTTAGAATGTATGTCATATATAGAATGGAACACAATAGAAGAAGGCGTTAGACATCTTTCGATTCTATATAAAACAAAGGATTATAAAGGAGAATTAAAGTCATCAAAAGAAGGAAGCGTCTTTTTTATTAAAGAAAAAGATATTCAAAAATATAATCTATCAAATGATTTTTTAAAAATCTATAAGATAATGAAATATGGCAGAGAAAAAGAGGATTAATCCTCTTTTTTATTTTTGTTATTCTACATATATATTAAAACTGTCCTAATTTCAAACAAAAAACATAAAATGTTCATATATGCTCAATAATGTTCATTTTATGTGCATAATAATAATATTATTTCAATATAATAAGCAAATATTGAAAAGAAACATTTATGTTTATACAATATGATTAGATGCTCCTGACATTTGCTGGATAACAATTTTCAAAAATGCGATAGACAAAGTCTATTTTATTTGATTTGTTTTTTTAGGAGGTTAAAATGAAAAACAATCGCACTTTCATGAATGTTGTTGTCAAAGCTACTAGTTTACTAGTTTTAGCTTTAATAGCAATATTCTCAGTTGCTAGTGTTAAAGCAATTGGTGTAGATGGCTACAAAGCTATCTTAGATTACGACACACTTGCTGAAGCACAAGAAGCTGCAAAGGACCTCAACATTGAAATTACTGGTGAAGGTTCTGTATTACTTAAAAACGATGGAACTCTTCCTGTTTCGGAAGATTCTAAAGTCGTTGTATTCGGTTCTGCCGCTACATCTCTCCAAGGTGGTAAAGGCAGAGTTGACACTGCTTTAACTGAAGCTGGCTTCGACGTTTACCCTACTGTATTTAATGAATCAAGTGTTAAGAACGGTATAGATACAAGACAATTTGATTTATTCCATGACTTAGCAGTTGTTGTATTAAAACGTGGTGGTGGTGAAGGTTCAGACTTATCTACACTTACTAATGAAGTAGCAGTAAAAGAAAATGCTGTTGCTGTACCAACTGTTGGTAGTAATGTTGCTTTAGTTAAAGGCACAGTTCTTCTTACTGATAAAGGCGAATATTACTCACTAAAAGAAAACCTCGTATCTGACGCTTTAACTGAAGATGAACTTAAGGCTGCTCTAGATGAAGCTACATTTATGTATCCTGATTCATTCGAGCATTTAGCTTTAGGCAAAAAATCAGATGGTTTATACTATAAACATGGACAACAACTTACTAATGATGAATACCGTATGATTGAATTTGCTAAAGCAAACTTCAATAAGGTAGTAGTATTATTAAATACTTCTAACGCAATGGAAGTTAAGACATTAGACGACGATCCAGAAATCAATGGTATCCTCTGGATTGGTAGACCTGGTGACAATGGTGTTTACGCTGTTGGACCAATGCTAAAGGGCGAAGTTAACCCATCAGGTAAACTTGCTGATGAATGGTTTGTAGATTTCACTACTGATCCAACATGGTATAACTTTGGTTCAAATAACCAAAACGATGCTGGTTCAAACACTTACGTTCTTGCTGATGGCTCAGGAGCACACTCTGCAGGTCTTCATGGTATCGACTATGAAGAAGGTATTTATCTCGGTTATAAATACACTGAAACTGTAGCTTATGAAATCATGCAAGGACATCTCGCAGTAGACCCTGCATCAGGAAACGCTATTGAAGGTGCAGACGCTAATGCAAAGGCTAAGAATTGGCATAAAGCTAATGTTATGTATCCATTTGGATATGGCCTATCTTATACTGATTTCCAATATGAAATCTTAAGTATGACATATCAATATGAAGGCACTAAAGATTTAACTGCTGGTATTTCTCATACACTTGTTGAATCTTCAATTGGCCATAGTGCAAGTGTTAAATACTTTGATGTAAAAGTTAAAGTAACAAATAAGGGTTATGTTTCAGGCAAAGCAGTAGTAGAAATCTATGTTAATGCTCCTTACACTTCAGGTAAAGTTGAAAAAGCTGCATTATCACTTGTTCAATTTGACAAGACTTCTCTATTAAAACCTGGTAAATCAGAAATCTTAACAATCAGAGTTAATTTCCAAGATTTAGCATCTTATGACTATCTAGGTCTTTCTACTCATAAAGGATATGTATTAGAAGCTGGTGAATATGGAATTTGCGCATCTGGATCATCTAGTATTTTCGATGAAACAA
>ONMY01000028.1 GCA_900318975.1 uncultured Bacillota bacterium
ATCGTAGTTCTTCCATGTATCCTATTCTTAGTTTATGAAATCTATAAATTCATTAAAGTATTAATTGAATTCCAAAACGAAAAGAATAAGAAATCAAATGAAGAAGAAGATAAAGAAAAACTAATAGCACTTAGAAAAGATGCTTTAGATGATCTCGTTAAACAAGGTATTTTAACTCAAGAACAGGCTGATGAAAAGCTTGAAGAATATAAAGCAAGTTTAGAACCAAAACAAGAAGAAGCAGCACAAGAAGCCGTTGAGCAAGCCGAATAAATAATTAATATATACCAATATATCATTAGGGCTTGCAAAGGCACCAAATACAAAAACCTTAAAAGCACTTTTGAAAAAAGTGCTTTTATATTTTAAAAAGGAGGTTACCTTTCATGATTTTAGAAGGTTTTAGAGAATTCACCGAATACTTTATGGCATTTGTAGAAAACCTATGGAAACAATTTAAATCTTTCTGGGTTGATCTATTTGAATTAAATAAAGCATTATTCGTCACAAATACAGTTGATAATTTTAAATTAATAGGAGACCACGCAAATAGTTTCAATGCGGTAAGCTGGATACTATTTGTCCTAATAGATGGACTAGTTCTCCTATTCTTTGCACTCTTTATTATTAAAGTTATCCAAATACTCGCAAGATGGTTCAAGTTCCGTAAGAAAGAAGTAAACAAAGAGGACCTCTTATTTGAGATTGCAAAACTCAAAAAAGAAATCATCAAAGTCACAAAAGAAAAAGATAGAATCCTATCTCTTCAAGTTGGTGGCACTTTCTCAGGTGCTGATGATACACTCGACTATACTCCATCACTAGTAAATGAAAATGATTTACTATCACCTGGAGAATCAAGAGATCCACTCCTCTATGGTGGTGCTGGCGGAGGCGTTGCATATGGTCAAGCAGCCGCTCCAGTTTATGCATCTAGCGGAGAAGTAACACAAGGTGCTACAGATAAACCAGTTGATACTGGTAAGAGATTTGCGAAACTCGAACTTGTTGATGAAATGTATAAAGATGGTAACTATGTAGTTACTATGAATACTCAAGATATGATTGGTCTTCCTGAAATCGTTAATAGATTCGTTAACTTTGCCGCAAGCCAACATAAACTTTATTATTCAAAGAAAGTTATCTCTAAGTTCATTGCCGGTCTTGCAACATCTAAGATAATCATCTTAGAAGGTATCTCAGGTACAGGTAAAACATCTCTTCCATACTGTTTTTCAAGATTTGTTAGAAACCAAGCTACAATCGTTTCAGTTCAACCATCATGGAGAGATAGAACTGAAATCTTAGGTTACTTAAACGAATTTACTAAGAAATTCAATGAGACAGACTTCTTAAAGGCTTTATACGAAGTATCTTATAGAGAAGACGTTAACTTAATCGTTCTAGACGAATTAAACCTTGCCCGTATTGAATACTATTTCGCAGAATTCCTATCTGTCATGGAAATGCCAGATAAGAGTGAATGGAAGATTGACCTTGTTCCAACACAACTTCCATCTGACCCTAAACATCTTGCTGGTGGTAAACTCTTAATCCCACAAAACTGTTGGTATATAGGTACAGCTAACCGTGATGACTCAACATTCACAATCACAGATAAGGTATACGATAGAGCTGTAACCCTCTATTTAAATGAAAGAGCACAATTCTTTGATGCTCCATTCACAGATTCAATCAATATTTCATATAACTATCTAGAAAATCTATTCGCAGATGCTGCAGAAAAATATCCACTCTCACTTAAATCATTAAAGAATATCGACCAAATCGATATCTTCATTCAAGATAACTTCAAAGTTGCCTTTGGTAACCGTATTCTAAAACAAATTAAACTCTTCGTTCCAGTATACGTTGCCTGCGGTAACAGTGAAACTGATGCTCTTGACTTCATGATTTCATCAAAGATCTTCAAGAAGTTTGAAGCATTAAACCTCCCATTCTTAAGAAAAGAATTAGAAGGCTTAATCGAACTTATTCAAAAACTCTTTGGTAAAGATGCATTCCCTGAATCAGTTGCATACCTAAAAGACCTACTAAAGATGTCATCATAATTAATTATTAAAAATTAAAACTCTTTAAAAAAGGAAGTGATTCAATTGGCAAAAGCTCCAAAAGAAAATTACGAAAAAAAGTTTTATAAGAAAATTCTAAAGGCAATCGACAAAGAAGATAAGAATGCTTTCTATAAAGAGTTTAACAATGCCATTAGAAGCGGTAAGATGGTTGTCTCTCAAAAGAGAAGTAAAGGTCAACTATCTTTCGACTCGACTTGGGTTGAAGTATTAAATCGTTATATGGGTAATCTTGAATCAATCGTAAGAAATCCAAGATTATACATGATGGCAGAAGAAAATGTAATGCCTATACAAGCTGCCAAAAAAATAAACGCAAGAAGTGTTCAACACCTATCTTCTCACGTTCAAAACGTTCAAGAAATCAGAAAAGATGGTACTATCGTTCCATCTAAGATTCTATCAGTTACTTATGAAGATACACTAAATATCTATGAAAATAGATTCATCATGACTCTAATTACTAAACTTGCAGCATTCGTTGAAGTTCGTTATAA
>ONMY01000189.1 GCA_900318975.1 uncultured Bacillota bacterium
AGAGTATACGATATTAATAAATATGCTGGATATGGAGCAGCAGTTATAGCTCTTATTTTGTTTATTTTTGTATACATAGTACCAATAATTAAGATTTCCAAGGCAAGGTCTTTTGATGTAAATGTAAATAAATATACTGCAAAAGACGCTCAAAAGCATAATAAAAAGGTAAGAAATAGTATTGCAGATGAAATGATTGATTTCACATCAAAAACTGATGGTGTTGGCTGGTACAATAGTGAATTAATTGGAAAACTTGCAATTGCAAGACAAACAAATAATGATGCAGAAGTAAAAAGAGTTCTAACAGAAATATACGATAAGGATGTTAGAAAAAGCGCAAATGAAATTATTAGGGAACACGCTATCAAAATTGGTGTGATTACTGCGATTTCACAATCAGAGAAAATAGATACATTATTCGTTGCGATATATGAATTAAATCTAATCAAACAACTTGTATTTTTATATGGCTATAGGCCAAGTGATGCAAAACTTATGCGCATCTATTCTACAGTTTTAACTAATGCTCTTATAGCTTATGGTCTTCAAAGTGTTACAAATAATTTAGCAACAGGTCTTGTTCAAAAGATTGGTGGTGCTATGAAAGGCATTCCTCTTTTAGGAAATGCTATCGCAACTGTAATTGGATCTGCATCACAGGGTATCATTAATGGACTATTAACTGTAGTTATTGGACATCAAACATTAAAGTATTTAAAGGAAGAATATCATTTACAAGATATATTAGACGAAATAAATCTCGAAGATTTCAGTGAAGAAGAAATGCTTAATGAGGTAAAAGAAGATATTATTAAATCAGCAAAGAACAAGATAAAGGAAAAGGCAAGCACCGGAAAAGAAGCTAAAGAGGCTGCATAATAATATAATATATATATATAATAATAAGGTCACCAATGAGGTGACCTTTCTTGTGATTTTTGATTATTTAATGTATAATAGGTTCAGGTGACAAAAATGGAAAAGAATATACCAAATCATATCGCGATAATATTAGATGGAAACGGAAGATGGGCCAAAGAAAGAGGAAGGGCTAGAATAGAAGGGCATACAGTGGGTTATAAAAAAATTGAACCTATTTCTCTTTATGCACAAAAACTCGGTGTGAAGGTCTTAAGTCTTTACTGTTTTTCTACAGAGAATTGGAATAGACCAGAACTAGAAGTGAAATTTTTAATGAGTGTTCCTGTTGAAATGTCTAAAAACATACAAAGATACATCAAGAATAATATTATTGTTAAAGTATCAGGAAGAAGTGATAGGCTCCCAAAAAGAACTAAAGAAGCATTTCAAAAAATCGTAGATGCTACGAAAGATAATACAGGTATGATTTTGAATATTTGTTTTGATTATGGTTCGTTATATGATATTAGTCAGGCAATTAAGAGAATAAAAGAAGAAGATATTGAAATAAATGAAAATACAATATATGAATATCTTTATACAAAAGATTTTCCAAAGGTGGATCTTCTTATTAGACCTGGCGGAGAGAAGAGATTATCTAATTACCTTCTTTTAGAATCGGCATATGCTGAACTTTATTTCATGGATAAATATTGGCCAGACTTTAATGAAGACGATTTAGACAAAGCTATCGAAGATTATAACCATAGAAATAGAAGATATGGAGGTATTAAAGAGTAATGAAAGATCTTAAGAAAAGAACCATTACTGCAATTGTAATGATTGCATTATTAATACCAGTAGTATATTTCGGTGGTATTGTAATGGAAGTACTTGCTTCAATACTAACGCTTCTTGCTGCATACGAGCTTGAGAAGATGTTTAAAAAGGAAAACAATTGGAGCGTATATAATTTCTTTAACATCCTTGTTTCTCTTGGATCGTTTTTCGTCTTTTACTATTCTTTGATGATGAAAAACTATTATTTGGTACTTGCTCTTTTAATTGTACTTTTCATCATTCAAGGATTTATGATGATTTTTACAGCAAACACAGATGGTTATTCACTTGGAAATAGTCTTATTACCATATTTTATCCATCCATTGGTTTTTCAACCTTGGCGTTTATAAGAAATGTAAACATAGAAGAACTATGGCATAATGGCTTTTTTATATTGCTATATGGAGTAATAATTTGTATGATGACCGACATGTTTGCATACTTTTTTGGTTCAAAATTTGGAAAACATAAACTATGCGAAAGAATTAGCCCTAAAAAATCTTGGGAAGGATCTATTGCTGGAACTGTATTTGCTGTAGTTTTTGGAACTGTTTTTGCTTATTTTACCGGTGTTGGAACATACCTATTTCCATTTGCGAATGATATTGGAATAATTTTGCTTCTTATATTGCTCTCATTACTTTTATCTATAATTGATGAGATTGGCGATTTATTTGCATCTAAATTAAAAAGAACATATGGTATAAAGGATTATTCTCAAATATTTCCTGGACATGGTGGTGTTTTAGATAGATTTGACTCATATATTTTTGTATCAACAGCTCTCGCATGTTTAATTTTTATATCATCATTATTTTAGCATATGAAAAACATTGTTATTCTTGGATCCACTGGATCAATCGGAACTCAAACACTAGATATCATTAGAAAAGAGAAAGATTATAACGTAATTGGTCTTTCTTGTTTTAACAATGTGGATTTACTTGTTGAACAAATAGAAGAATTTAAGCCAAAATACGTTTGTGTTTCGTGTGAGCGCGCTCGCACGCGCGTTGCACGCATAAAGAATAAGTATAAAGACATTGTTTTTTATTATGGTAAAAAAGGCTTAGAAGAGCTTGTAAAAATTGACGAAGTTGATACTGTTTTAAATAGTTTGGTTGGATCTGTTGGATTGTTGCCAACTCTCGAAGCAATTAAACATCATAAAAAAGTTCTTCTTGCAAATAAAGAAACATTAGTCATTGGCGGTATGCTTGTGAAAGAAGCATTAAAAGAATATAGTGGTGTATTATACCCTATTGATTCTGAACATTCATCACTATGGGAATTAATTGATGAATATGGTAGAAACAATATTGATAGTATTACAATTACAGCATCAGGAGGCCCATTTAGAGATTATGATAAGAGTGAACTTGAAAATGTCACAATCAAGGATGCTTTAAATAATCCAAATTGGAAAATGGGCAAAAAGATTACTATAGATTCAGCCACTATGATGAATAAGGGTTTTGAAGTAATAGAAGCATATTATTTGTTTGGTTTTGAACCAGAAAGAATTAATACAATAATTAATCTTGAATCTCTTGTCCATTCAATGATTACTTTAAACGATGGAAGTGTAATTAAAGGAATAGATAAAGTAAGTATGGAAAATCCAATTAGAAGAGCTTTATATTATCCTGAAATTAGATATACGAAAGAACTTCACAATGAAAATGAATTTCATTTTAGAGAAATAGATTTAAATAAATATCCTTGTTTAACATTGGCTTACAAGGCGCTTCAGTATGGCGGGTGCAATCCAGCTATATTAAACGCCGCAAACGAAGCATCAACAAAATTATTTTTAGACTCAAAAATCAAATTTACTGATATTTATAGAATTAATTGTGATGTTTTAGAGAAGTTTAAGAGCGATAAAGCGCCAACTCTTGAAAATATTCTTGAGTATGATAATATAGTAAAAGAATACGTATTAAGGACTTATTAGGTGAACTTATGGTAGTGTTATATATTCTATTATTCATATTAATATTAGGTATAGTTGTATGTTTTCATGAATTTGGACATTATTTCTTTGCAAAAAAAGCGGGTATTCTTGTAACAGAGTTTGCTTTTGGAATGGGTCCAAAGCTTTTATCTAAAAAAAGAGGAGAAACATATTGGTCGATTAGAGCTCTTCCTATAGGCGGTTTTTGCGCTATGAGCGGAGAAGATAGAGAAGAGGCCGTTTTAAAGGTTGGAGATGAATGTAAACTCGTTTTAGATGAAAACAATAGAGTAGAAAAAATTATTCTAAAAACCGATAGTCCAAATTACGCCGATTTGCCAATTATCAAGATTGAAAAAATTGATTTATTTGGTGAAAAAATGTCTCCACTTTATATTAATGAATATGAAGTTAATCGAGATGCAATTATGGTATATAACGAGAAAGAAGAAGTTCAAATTGCTCCAGAAGAAAGAGCATTCTTCTCAAAGAGTGTATGGCAAAGATTTCTTGTTTGTGTCGGTGGCCCTTTTAACAACATCTTATTAGCTCTAATTATATTTTTGTTACTTGCTTTCATCGAAGGTGTTCCAAACATTAATTCTACTATAATTGGTGAAGTTTCTAAGGGAACTCCTGCTGATCTTGTTGGAATAAAAGCTGGAGATAAAGTATTAAAGATTGGTGATTACACAATTAATAATTTTAATGATATTCACGATGCTATATATGGCACTGATTCGAGAAAACTAAGTATTACCATTGAAAGAGATGGTGTAGAAGAAACAGTTTCAGTTTATGCACAATATTATTTCCAAAATATGGGCATTGTATCTGAGCAAAAAACAACTGATGAAGATGCAGATAAACTAATTATCATATGCGAATCAGATGCAGCTCTAGGAGGAACTAATAAAACTAAAGCATATCAAGACGGAGGCCTCAGAAATGGAGATGAATTAACTTATATAAAGGTAAATGATGGTGAATACAAAGAGTTAAAGAGTTGGGAAGATTTCCTAAAGCAAGCTGAAGAAATGGACGGAGGTTACGTTCAGTTTAAATATAATAGAATTGTTGATGGAGTACAAGAAAATTTAGAATCGGGTAAATTCCAAGTTTATTCAGACGAACTTCTTGAATCTCAAGGTTATCCAAGTGTTGTAAAGCAACTTGGTATCTCATCAACTACACACATCGAGTTTTTTGCTTGTATTGGAAATGGCTTTAAATATTTGTGGAAGAGTGCAACAATAATTTTCTCAACATTAAAACTATTATTTACAAGTAAAGAAGTTGGCGTAAATGATATGGGTGGTTTTATAACCATTTTAAATCAAACAGCAAATTATGCATCTGGAGGTTTTGCAAATTTACTTTATTGGGTAGGACTTCTATCGGTTAATCTCGGTATTGTAAATCTTCTTCCTATTCCTGCCTTAGATGGCGGAAGAATACTTTTCTTATTTATCGAGGGTATTACACATAAAAAACTACCGGCAAAAGTTGAAAATATTATTATAAATGTGGTATTTTGGTTACTTTTAGCCTTTATTGGTTACATATTATTACAAGATATATTAAGACTAATAATACAGTTGAAATAGCAAAAAAACCCATTATTTGAAATAAATAAAAAAAATTAAAAAAATTAAAAATTAGGTGTTGACTTATTTAATCAATAATGGTAAACTATAAAAGCGCGTGAGTAAAATCAGCGCAAGATTGGTCTTTGAAAACTAAACATGAAGCGTTATTAAACAAATAAAATTTTCAAGTCAAATTGATCTTAATATAAAATTTATATATTTTATGGAGAGTTCGATCCTGGCTCAGGATAAACGCTGGCACCATGCCTAATACATGCATGTCGTACGAGAGCTTCGGCTCGAGTGGCAAATGGGTGAGTAACACGTAAGGAACCTGCCCTAGCGACGAGGATAACGGTTGGAAACGACTGCTAATACTGGATAGTATATCGGACCGCATGATCTGATATTTAAAGCAGCTTCGGCT
>ONMY01000238.1 GCA_900318975.1 uncultured Bacillota bacterium
AACCTCCTTTTCTCTGTTTCATTTACACTTTTCATCCAATCATTGAGCAAGCACCAAAGTCTATTGCATTATCATCAATACTTCTATCTATGTTGGTCTTGGTTCTTACACTTCCACAGAATAGAATTCTGCAAGTGATGTGCCGACCTTCTTTGCCTTCTCTCCAGGTGCCGTCTTATAGACAACACCTGCAGCATCTTGCCACACCACAACATTATCAAAGTTTGTTTCTTCTACAACATACAATTGCTGAGGAACTTCCTGATTGTATTGCCGTTCATCTATTGTAACATCAACAACATTTAATCTGGCTGAAGTACATAATCCCGTCAATTCATGTCCAAAAAACGAAGCAACACCATACTTTTGCAAATAATCAGTATACTCTTTTGCGAACTTCAGCCCAAGTTTTTCCTCTGCTTCCTTGATAGTTTCAATAGTTACTCCCTTTAATGAGTGAAAAGCCTTTTTCTGTTCAATTACTGAAGTAAAATCTGACATTATAATGCACCTCCAAGTATCTTTGCCATCTGAAGCCAAAATTCTGCTCTCTGTTTATCAAATGCAACCCTGTCAATTTCACTAGCCTCACCAAATACATGCCAAATCTTATGATTTTCTCCAAGTCTATGTTCTGCCCTTGTTAGTATTGCTAGTGTTGAATCTGCTTTTTGCCCAACATGATGTAACTCGTAAGGTATTCCAGTTGGGTCTAAAGGAGCTAGTCCTTCAATCATTCGTTGAAGGTTTGTTCTTCCCAATTCATCGATTTGATTAAGATCAATATTCCTAACCAATGCAGTTTTCCCACTAACCATTCTTGATGTTAAACCTGCGTCTTTACATATTTGATATTGATCCATAGAACTAAACTGCTTAATGACATCGAGTGGATATCCTGATTCTTTTTGAATTAGTGCTGCTTCATTCATTGACAAGCCATTTAATGTAGCACCATGAAGAGCAACTGCTTCGCCTGCACCACCCGCTAAAGCACCGGAAATCGCCCCCCACTTAAATGCTTCACTTCCACTCTTTGCTCCGGCTTTTACTGCAGCATCAAAATCTTTTGTCTGTATTCCCGTAACCACAGCAGATGATACACCGCTTATCACACCAGAAGATAAAGCAAATGCAGTTCCGGTTTTTGCAGATGCGGCAAATATCATACTAACAGCAGGGGCTGCTCCACCTGTTGCTACTGAAACAGTTACGCATACCAGAATTACTCCTGTTCCGATAGCAACATTCTTTAACACTTGGTCATACGTATCGTCATAATTTTCAAACGGAACTACCGTTGTTGTCCCATCTTCTCTGAGCGTGAATACATATCTGGTTCCCTGGAATTGTTCATCCAATTCAGATAATGTATATCCAAAAAAGATGTTTTCCTTTGAATTATATTCCAATTCTTCGATGTATTCTTTTGATATATAGATAGCCTCAACATTTTCGACAAAATATTCGGAACTGTCCAAGTCTTTGACAAGATCAGTATATACCGTATCCTGAACATACCTTAGCAATTCCGGGTCGTTTAAACTTTGGTAGTTCTCAGCCGCTTCCACTCTTCTTTCTTGCTCAGCTTCTTCATCATTCAAGTTTGCTTCAGAATCAATTTCAGGATATGTTACCTCGGCTTCATTAGATTCCTCAGAATCTTTATTCGATATAGAAGTGGTAGAGTTATCAGTATCCTCTACAGATACTGCTGTACTATCAGCATTTGAGTCCACCTTTTTATCATTAGCTGCCGTCCCACATCCTGTGACAGCCATTACACACGCCAGTGATATAGCAATAATTCTTTTCATCATTGTTGTTCTCCCTTCATGAGTCAAGCGAATTAATTGCATTACCATCTGATCAACGATAGCTTAGCGAACCATCACTCTTTATCTTTTTCCCACGTTTGAGTTCCTCATTGAGCTGATTAACTGTGTAGTTATTAACAGCTAGTGCCTTCATATAATCTGAAGACCCGACATAAATCGTCTTAGTTGTGTTTTCTCCGGTATACAGATTTTTGACATCAAAGACATAAATGCCTTCGTCTTCGTAAGAGTCACCATCTTTAGCTGGACGATTAAATCTTACATCTTCAATGTATCCATCTGCCCCCTTAGATACCACTGATTTTTTTACATCAATAGTAAGATATCGAGATCTTGCCATATCAAGCCGGAAGCCGTTTTCTGTTATTGCCGAATTCGAAAGTTCTGCACCAGTTGCAATATCAAACGGATATACCATGCAGTTTCCGTTTCTTACAGAAAACTTGAAATAAATACGGTAGTCTGAATACTCAGGTACTACTTCGATATTCTTTATTTTACGAGGAGTATTCTTAATCCTATAATCTAATGCTACTTCGTAGTCTCCCTCTTCAAATAGTTTAACGACAGTATTTGCACTAGTAGATACATTCGCAGCAAGGTAATTTGTATAAATTTCAGGCTCATGCTTTACGCCTTGTTCATCGGTATAGCGTATAAGCAACATTCCGCGCCCAGTATTTGTTTTATTAGTTTGAAACTGCTGATCGTAACCATCCTTATCAGCTGCTATTTCAAGCTGATCGCTTCCGTTTAATTGATCGATATCCTGTTTAAGGTTGAACCACAGAGTAATCTGATCACCTACGTTTTTTAAGAACACTGGAGTCTTATCGCTATCTTGTGTATCGCGAGTATATCCGCTTACGAAAAACTGTCCAAGCTCCCATCCATAATGCGGATCATCAATATCAATTGCTTTCTGTCCTGTATATCCCTTGTTTTCGTTTGTTCTGATTGTCTCTCCAAGTTTTTTCTGTCTGGTATTATCTGCTTGTGTAGAGTTTTTACCATCTGAAATATAAAACTGATACGCTTCAACTATTTTCTTAGATTCCTTATCATCTGTCTTTATAAACAGAACCTGATTTTCACCAACTAGTCTCTCATATTTGTAAGCTACAATTACACGATAGTAGCAGCCGTTGACAAGCTGAATGCCCTTTGTTGAATAAATGGAATTATAAGAAGTAGTGGTTCCTTCAAACACATCAGTGATTGATTTCTCATCAATCCATTTTGTACCATCTTTTGAAGTTTGAATCAGAATGGCTCCCTTTCCTATTTTGTCAGATAGTTTTGAACCAGCTACGTTCTTGCCGCCATCATCAGCAAGATGCCATTCTGTTTCATCCACATTACCCGAGAGCGTATACTTATAGTTGAATTCAATGTTTCCAGTTGAAGCTGTATATACATCAATTCCACCAACGTTGTCTGTTTGCACCAGATCGCCCGAAATGCTAAATGTTCCAAAACTATTGAATTCATCAGTTATGGAATCATCACTAATTCCATAATTTCCCTTTTCACCAGTATCATAGATTGTTCCTGGCACGGGTATGGTCGTCGTTTCAGCATAAGCGGAAATATGAGGCGAAATAGTAACAATGCAGATTACAACAGATACTACGGAGGATAAGAGTTTATTTGTGATTCTTAACATGACAGAAAATCTCCTTTATAGGGCGATTTGTTGATGAAACCGTATGATGATTAGTTCTTTAAATCGTTAAATATATCTCTAAATTCCAGTAATTATTGCTTATTAACTATATATCACTCCACCAATCTCCCCAATCAGCTTCTGAGAAGCATCCGTCAGCTCTC
>ONMY01000179.1 GCA_900318975.1 uncultured Bacillota bacterium
AACTTCCCAGTTAATAAGGGTGATACAGTTGTATTACTTGCTCAAATCTATAACTATGTAAACTCTGAAGGCACATCTATCTATGAATTAAAGGCTGCAGAACTCGTAAGCGTTGTTAAGGCAGAAGAACCAGTTGTAAATCCAAATCTCTCTGTAAAATCAATTGTTAGTGATTTCACAGTTAATAATAATGGATCATGGACACTCAAATTTGATGTAACACTAAATGAAGCAATTACTGAACCAAGATTTGCATTCAATAATGTTATTGCATTTGGATATCTAAATGGTGATTATGCTAATGAAGAAGCATATTCTGAAGAAAGTGTATTTGAACGTGATGAAGAAGAAATTGTTACAAATGCTTCAACAAACTTAGAAAGCGGAGTCTTCTATCTAGAAGTTACTGTATCTAAGGCTCTCGTTGATAAATACATCAGTGAATACTATCTAAATCCAAACAAGAAAGGTGGACTCGCAGTTAAATTATTCTTAGAAGTATACGATGGCGAAGAATTAGTAGGTCTTAACGATTATAACTACGGTACTTATGAATTCTTTAAATCTCTATTAGATGCAGTTGAAACTACTGGTAACGGCACTTTAGAAAACCCATTAACTGCAGCTGATGCAGCAGCTCTTGCAGCATATATTCATCCAACATTTACTACAAATGAAACATTCTATGTTACTGGCGTAGTTGCTGATGAACCAACTAGCAATTACTGCGACTTCAATTTAGTTATCGATGAAGAAAATAACCTCTATGTATATGGACTTAAGACATCTGATGGAAAGTATTCTTACGGAACTAATGGTAAGGCAATCGATGGTCTTCCAGTAGCAACTGGCGATACTATCATCGTTCAAGCTAATGTAATGCATTATATGAATAGTGGTACTCCACTCTATGAACTTGTTGATGCTAGGTTAATCAAAGTTAATGGAGAAGATGCAACTTATGAATTAATCGCAGTAGGCGAATAAAATCTATTTAATTAAAAAAGGTGTATTGATGTACACCTTTTTGTTTTAGACAATATAAAAGCCCTTCACGAGGAAGGGCTTTTTAATTAAACAATATTAGTTTGTTTGATCTTCAAATTCACTAACTACTGGATAGAAATTCTTGAATGGTTCTTTATATGAAAGTAATTGTTCATTGATATTGTTATCAGAACCACCTAGTAATTTATCAACAAAGAAGAGGTTAGTGTTTGAATCACTAGTATAGTATTTAGCAATTAAAGTTGTATAAGAATCAAAGCTTAAATCACTTGGTGATGCTGGGTAATTTTCAACACCATATGTGCTTGAAGCTTTAGATGCATCTGTGAATAATGTTTTATATGTATATACATAATAAGCTTGAGCTAATTGGTTAACAGTCATCTTTGATTCTTCATTTAAGAATAATTCACTATATTCGCCTTCTTCAGTAAGTTTATAAGAAGGAAGAGCATTTGGTTCAAAGAAGAATAAGAAGTGAGCACCATCTTTATCATATACAACTGTATCATTGATGTATACTTTTGTTGAAGAGAGTTCTGGATCAACAATAATATGGTTATATGCATTTATTAATGCAGCATCCATTTCAGTAGTTGTATTTGCTTTATAAGAGATACTTTCAGTAAGGTTACCAGCATTGACACCGGCATAACTTAGAATATAATTGTTGAGTCTTAAATCTGTATAAGTACCTTTCTTATCTTTAGATGGATCATTATATTCTTGAATGATTCTTGCCATTCTTGTATTTAATGTTGAAATTGTGAGTTCAGCTTCAGAAACATTACCGTTTTCATCTTTATACATTTCTTCTTTAACTTTATTAACAAGAAGATCTACTAAAGCTTCATTATATTCACTTCCATTATCTTTCTTGAAATCAACATCATTATCGAATGAAATATTGAAATCATAGATTCTCATCTTATAGTAACCACTATAGATATTATTGATTACATTGTTGAATACAGTTTCTGCATCAGCATTTAATGTATAAACACCATCAACTAGTGAACCTAATGTTTCAAGACCGATTAGATAATCAAAGTCACCAGCAATCTTGTTAAATATTACAGCGTCTTCAACAGTTTCAACACCATACTTATTATAGAGATATACACTTTCAAAATGCATTTTATCTTTAATATAATTAGAATTTAAATCTGTTTGAACAGTTTTAGTATATTCAGCTTTTCTTAAAGATGCGTTTGTAGTGATATCTTTATTTTGACCATAAGCTAGAGAATAGAAACTAGATTCACTTAGTAATTTTGGAACTGCAGCATAGAGTGCATAATAACCAACATTGTTTTTAGTTGCGTTATCATAAAATTCATCAACTGTTAATTGTCCACCATCCCAAGTAACGAGGACTTTTTCATCACCTTTAGTATCATAGTTATAAGTTCCACAATAAGTTGTGAAATATTTATATCCGAAACTTAAATCATTGAATTTAATTCCATTTAAGTTTCTAACGATACCCATAAGTGTAGTAGTGTATTGTCCGCTTTCAGTGATATATGAACAGAACTTATCTTCGATACCGTTCTTTTCTTCATCAGTGAAATCTTTCCATTCTTTTGCCTTATTACCTTCTGTTCTATAAGCTATTGTGAATACATCACCATATTCAGCACTATTCTTAGTTGCGATATAGATATATTCATTTTCGTTTAGAGAGAAGATGATATTAGCGATTGTTGGGTCAGCCTTTTGAAGGTCATTATATTTGTATTCTTTAGGAGATGCGTTAACACCATATTGGCCTTGATATAAAGCTTCAAATAATGTTTTAGCTTCATCATTAGAAACAGGAGTTAATACGTCTTCACTATAGTTTCTCTTTGGAACATTATTAGGATTCTTATAGAATTTACCATTGAATAATGCAATGTTTTCTCCAAGAGCATCTAGTGCATCATAGAATTCACTCATTGATTTATAGTTTATTACGATTGCCTTACAAGTTGAGTCAACATTTTTAGTACTTCCATAGAAGTTTTCAACAGTTGACATAGTGTAATAGAATGAACCATGAGTATCTTCTTTAGCACCTTTCTTCATATAATCATAGGCAGTTTGCTCTCTGGCAACTAAAACCTTGATATAGTCTTCTTTTAAAGCATCTGTAGTATAGCCAAGAAGTGCAAGTGAAGAATTGAAATCTTTAAGCTTTTGATCTTTGTTTTCCATAGCATCGATTTCAGCTTGGTCTGTTTTACCATAAACAATACTATTATATTTGTTTATATATTCTTCACTAGTAGTAGAGATTGCACTTATTTTTTCAGAAAGCATCTTTTTATCAATTTCAAGTAATAATGAATCCATACCACCATTAAGCTTTAATGATTTATAGATATCAGCTTTTGTTAAAGAGATATCACCTTTTGTATATACAACTTGATCTGGATTCGAAATAGTTGGTTTTGTATATTCATAATCTAGATCGTCTTTAGAAGTAGTAGTAGTTGTTGTTTTGCAGGCAACTAAGATGAAAGATAAGACTAAAAGAGTTATGATAGAAAATAATTTTCTAATAGTCATAATTATTCAGCCTCCCTATAATCACCATAGATTGCGCTTTCATATGTCTTAGCAAATGCTTCAATATTATCCTTGAAATTGCCAGGGTTTTGAGCCATTTCATTTAAAATGAGATAAGAAGAATCATATGTATTTTGAGTATCTAAAATGAGAGTTAGATATTCTCCAAATACTGATTGAATCTTATTTTGAAGTTCAGTTGGCATAGCTGGATAATAATTTTCGAAACCAGCTTGTTTAGCTTTTTCTTTTGGTTGGTCAGTTGTACCGAAGATGTTATTGCAAAGTTGAACTTGAATGAATAATGCAATTTGACTAGCAGTAACATTTTCGCCATCGTTTACGATTGCAGCTGCTGTGTAGTCATCAAGACTTCCATCAGAATTTGAATAAGTGAACTTAGTATCATAGTTAGTTGCTTGTCTTAAAGCAATTAAGTGTGTACCAAATTCAGAATCATAGAATTTACCACTTAATCCATATTCACGGAATTCTTTATCAGAAGCATCATATTTTTCTTTAGTTTCAACTAAACCTTTTTGGAATCCTTCAGCATAATTCTTCATAGTCTTAGAATTAACTTCATTTAAAGATTCATGTTTTAATACGATACCATATTCTTTAGCTTCGCCGAATACATCTTCATATACACCATTAATATCAGTGTCTCTTGATGCATCATTGTATTCACTAACGAGTTCATCTAATACTTCAGCGCTGTCTTTAGAGAGTGAACCAGATTCATCGATATAATCAACCATACGGTCATATAACCTATCTAATAAATCATTCCATTTTTCATTATCGATACCAGGCTTGCCTTCTTCCTTATCAACTTCATATAATCCAGTTGATTTATTATAGAATTCATCAATAGCTCCATCTAAATCAAAGTCTACATAAAGTAGGATATGGTCAATGATTGCATCGAAGTATTTGTTTTCTATATTATTGATATCTTCCATAACTTCATTGAAGTTTTGGTTAGGTGTAAATGTTTCATTTAAGTTAACATTATATGAACCTAAGAAGTGGTTTAAAAGATATATACTTCTCATTGTGTTCTTTTCAAGATTGAGAACTAATTCATCATAAGTTCTAGATCCATATGAATATAAGAAGTCATCTGCAGAATCATAATTGAATTTTAGTCCATAGTATGCATACATTTGAGAATAGTAATTGAAGTTGTTTGCAACGTTTTCAGTTGCTTCGCGGTATTCAACTTGTTTCCAGTTCTTGCTTGTTAAATAGTCAACTTTGTCATATGTTGCACCATGAATAGTCTTGAATTCATCAAGAGTGAGCATTCTCTTTTCAAGTACAGCACGTGAAAGATATGTTGCAGGGCTATGTTCTAAGCAGTAATCAACGATTGAACCACCATCAATTTTATACTTTTCTGTTGTATATTCTTTTCCGTTAGCTTTGAATGTAACTTCCTTTGTTAATTCAGCAACTTTATTAGCTTTATAACCAGCATTTTCAAACCACTCTTGAGCAACAGTATCAGATGCTAATCCATAAGTATTTGATGTATCTGTGCTTGAAAGAAGTGATTGAGTATAGTCAATAGAATAATATTTATCGAAAATCTTAAGACCTGCATTCTTTCTAAGTTCGGCAATTGCCATATTAACTAAAGAAGAATTTGCAACATAGTCTTCGATATCTTTAGCTTTTAATTCATTATAAAGAGTTTCATTCCAATCAGTTGCGTTTCTATCAGATGGTGTTAGTTTGTAAACTAAATACCAGAAATCACTTTGTACAACTTCAGTATCTGAATCATCACCACTCTTTGTAGATTCTTTAACTTCTGTTGGGCCTGGGAGGTAGTAACTTCCACTATTAGATACGAAGATTTGTGTAGCTAAAGCAGGCATTGATTGAACTAACTTTTCATAATTTACAGTTAATTCACTAACTTCATTTTCGTTTAATAACTTATATAAAGAATATAATTCTTGTTTTGCAACTTGAATACAGTTTACACCGAGTTCAAATGAAGTTGCTTGATCAATTGGAATACCGTTGAATTGATATTCACCGTTTTCATCTAAGACATATACGAAATCGTTGTTTGTACCAAGGATAGGATTTCCATCTGTATCACGAGAGATTAAATAGTTAGGGATGCTTCTATTATTTTGAGCATACTTAACGTAAACTAAATCACCATTTACAGAATTTTCGAAATCTACGATGAATTCTTCATTACCAACATAACGATAGATATGGTTGTCTTTTAGAACGTATCCAAATGATTTGAGTTTGTTTTCATCTGTAACAAGAGCAAGTACATCAGCTTCATTAACAGCAGTTAGAATATTAGTTCTACCTTGTTTAGCATAGTAAGTGTTGTAAAGATCAACATAATAATCGAATACTTGTTCAGCATTTAATGCAGCAGTGTTGAATAATGTGATTTCTTTATCTTCAGAAACTTCATCGTATGGTTTGTATCTATCATCAACGATAACTTCTCCATCAGCTACAGCTTCCCAAATAAAACCATCTCCACTTTGAACAGATTTCTTAACAAGTCTTGCTTGCCAGTAATAATCTTCAGCGCCTGTATAAGGTTCAATGATGTAATACTTTTCATCAGCCTTTGTTGGAATTAGAGCTGCTGTTGTAGTTGTAGATTGACCTGTTTCTTCATTTTGGCCAGATACGAATGCTTCATATTCGCTATCCCAAATATAACCATCATCATTACTTAAGAGATATGCAAAAGGAACTTTTTCTTCTCTTCCTTCAGAAACTTCAACGATTTCATCAACAGTTACTAAATTTCCAGCATCATTGAGTTCTACTTTATATTCATCGTATACATCACGTTCTGGCATAAATTTAGAGTCGCCAATATAGAAACGTAATTCACTTTGACTATCAGTAGTAACAACAGCATATCTTGTTTCACTGTTGTATTTCTTCATATAATCTGTAGCATCTTTTTCACTGTAGAATCTTATAATAATGGCTTCAGTATCATTGTAGCCTTTTAACCATTCTTCCTTAATTGCTGATTCTGAGATATCTACAGTCTTACTGCCAATAGTGATTTTGCCATCTTCATCATTTAAAAGTAGGCTTCTTGCATATTCATCATATGCAGCCATAGTTCTAACATATTCATCATCGGTTACGTTTAGAACTGCAAGCCTATTAGCATAAGTTTTCTCCAAATCAGTTTTTGTCTGCTCATCAAGTTTGTTTAAATCATCTTCATCAGTGACGCCATACTTTAAATATAATCTCTTTTTAGCAAGCTTTTCTTCACTGAGATCCTTTTTTACTGATTCTAATAACTTACCATCCAACATTTCAACGATAGTGCTGATTGAACCACCATTGACGATAGCATGCCATAAGTCTCCTCTTGTGATCTTAATGTCGTCGTTTAATGTATAAACAACTTCCTTTGAATTGTTGACTTTGTGTATCTTTTCTGATTGTTGAATTGCGTTCCCAACAAGTATTAGGCAGACAATAGCTAATACTGATATTAGAACGATTAGAATTCTTTTTCCAAAATTACCCATAGTTAATTCTCCTTATTTTAGTCCGAGATATATATTATCATTTATGATAATAAAAAACAACTGAAAATTTTACCGATTTTTAATAGTTTTCGCAAAAATTCACAAAAAATAAACATATGTATGAACATATGATATAATTTAGGTATGAAATTTAGCGTTCTTTGCAGTTCCTCAAGTGGCAACTGTACTCTCCTACAAGTTAATAATAAGTACTATCTTCTAGATGCAGGGCTTAGTGCAAGAGGTCTCAAAGAAAGACTAAATTCTATGAATGAGAATTTAGTTAAACTATCAGGAATCTTCATAACACATGAACATTTTGATCATGTAAGTGGCCTATCAAGTATCGCTAAATGCTATGAACCAACAATATATATTACAAAAAATACATATAGAGCTCTTCCAGAATCTGATAAAGAAAAGATATCACCAATACTTTTTAGTTTTATAAAATGTGAAGAAGAATTCTATGTTGATGGTATCAAAGTACTACCTTTTAGAACATCTCACGATGCAAAAGATCCAGTAGGATTTAGATTTGAATATGATAATAAAGTATTAGTATATTTAACAGATACTGGAATATTTATTCCAAGAGATGATTTAAAAAACGCAGATTCATATATTTTAGAATCAAATCATGAGCCCGATATGCTCGTTATGAGTGGAAGGCCATGGGTATTAATTAATAGAATACTTTCTAAAACAGGGCATCTATCTAATGAGGATAGTGCAAAGCTTTTTTCTGAGCTTGTCGGAGAAAAAACAAAATCTTTAGTATTATTTCACTTATCAAGTGAATGCAACACAAAAGACCTCGCATTACTAGCATATAAATCTTATTTTAAAGAAGCAAAATCAACAATTCAAAATACAAAAATAACTATTTCAGATAAGAAAAAACCAACAGAATTCATTGAGGTATAAAATATGAAAGAAATATCATTATTGAACTTAATTAAAACTAAAAGAGCAATTTCAAGTAGTACAAATATAAGCTATAAAGATGTCAAATTTGATTCATCTATTTTTGGTGGTATGAGCAATAAAACATACCTATTTAAAACACCTGATAAAAAGTATGCAGTGCATATTTCAACTAAGGGATATGATCTATTCTTAAAAAGAGAAACAGAACTAGATTGTCTAGATAAATTAAAAGAGCTTGATAATATTCAAAAACCTGTGTATTTAAGCGAAAAATTAAGAATTTTTGAATATATTGATGGCGATTCAATGAATAAAATTAAATATCAAGATTACTATAAAGAAATATCTGATTCATTTCATAAACTTCATGATTCTAAAAAGCTATTTAAAGAAGACTATAAACCATTTGAATTTATCGAGATGAATATGAAACTTCTTAACATTGAATTTGATGAACTTTTTGTCAAATCTTATGAAGTATTAAAGATGAATCAAGAGTTTTTAGAGAGTCGTCCAGTTGTCCCATGCCACAATGACCTTCAGCCAAGTAATCTCGTATTAAATGATGATAAAGTATATATTCTAGATTTTGAATTCGCAAAAAACAACGACTATCTATTTGATCTCGCATCATTTGGAAATCTAGATTTTAATGATTCCCTAAATATCATAAAAATATATAAGCCAGATTATACAGAACTTGAACTAAAAGCGCTTAAGCTTTGGAGAATCGCAATCAATTGTATTTGGTATTTAATCGCAATGAAGAAAAAGGAACTAGGCTACGATAAACCACTTAAAATGGACTTTAGAGAAGTAGCATTATTCTTCTTAAATCACAATACCGATATAATTAATTCTTTATAATATAAGTTCAAATACGTGTGCATAAAGTATGGAAAAGACTAATGTTTTAAGAGCCCTAGATCAAGCTCATATAAAATACGATTTTCATGAATATGATAACACTGAAACGAATGGAGAAAATGTTGCAAAACTACTAAATGAAGATGTGAATCAAGTATTTAAAACACTTGTGACAATATCTAATACAAAAGAACATTTCATCTTTATTATCCCTGTGAATGAAACACTTAATCTTAAAAAAGCAGCAAAAGCTGCCAAAGTAAAATCTATTGAGATGATTAAGCAAAAAGAATTATTTCCTCTTACAGGATATGTTCATGGTGGATGTTCACCAATAGGGATGAAAAAAGAATTTAAATCTTTTATAAATGAAACCGCAATTCTATTTGATACAATACTCGTATCTGGTGGAAGAATAGGTCTTCAAATTGAAATAAATCCAGATGATTTAAAGGAATATATAAAGGCTGAATATGTCGATATAGTATAAAATAAAAAATGAGGAAACGTGTGCGTTAATCCTCACTTTTTTATTATTCATTATATATGCTTTTAAGTAAACTTATTTCATCTTTATATCCATCAAGTTCATTAGGTGTTTCAAGGAAAAATGGAAGATGTTTTAATGATGGATGATTGATAATTTTCTTTATTGCATCAAGACCAATATAACCTTTTCCTATTTTTTCGTGCCTATCTTTATGCGATCCAAGGCAATTCATTGAATCATTTAAGTGTATAGCTTTAAGATAATTGAGTCCAATTACTTCATCAAACTCTTTTAATACTCCATCAAGATTATTTACTATATCATATCCAGCATCATGAACGTGACAAGTATCAAGACAAACCCCAATCTTATCTTTATATTTAACATTATCGATAATTTTTCTGATTTCATTAAAACTTGATCCAATTTCTGTGCCTTTTCCAGCCATTGTTTCAAGAAGAATGATTGTTTTTTGATTTTCACTCATTATTTCATTCAAGATTTCAGAGATTAGCTCAATTCCCTTATCAATTCCTTGCCCTTTATGACTTCCTGGATGGAAGTTATACATACTTCCTGGAATCTTTTCTAGGATATCAAGATCATATTTAAAAACTTCTCTTGCAAAATCTCTTGTTTCTTCCTTATCACTTGCAGCATTTAATGTGTATGGAGCATGTGCTAAGATGAGTCCAAATCCATTTTCATCACGGAGTTTAAGAAATTTGTTTAAATCATCCATATCAAGTTCTTTAGCTGCACCACCTCTTGGGTTTCTTGTAAACCACTGAAAAGTATTACCACCTATATAGATTGTATCTTCAAGCATTTTAACATAGCCGAAAGAAGAAGAAACATGACATCCAATATTAAGCATAATTATCACCTCACGCATTTATTATACACTTGAAAATTAAAATATTTTCAAATTCATATTTTTATTGTTTATTTTCATGTGTTTTGTTGTAAAATGATTAGTGTCTAATAGTAAAAATTCAAAGGAGGATTTTTATAAATGGCAAAATATAAAACTATTCCTATTACTCTTATTACTGGTTATCTTGGAAGTGGTAAGACAACACTTATAAATTATTTATTAAAAAATGCTCAAGGATATAAAATGGCCGTTATCGTCAATGATATTGGCGAAGTAAATATTGATGCCGATTTAATTGAAAAAGGCGGCATCGTAAGCGGCAAAGACGAAAACCTAGTTGCTCTTCAAAATGGCTGTATTTGTTGTACACTTAAGAAAGATTTAATGGAACAAATCGCATCACTAATAAATGAAAGAAGATTCGACCATATTTTAATTGAAGCATCTGGAATTTGTGAACCAGTTCCAATTGCACAAACTCTATGCTACATGGAAGAACAACTCATGCAACAAGGTTATGGAAAGCTCTGTAAACTTGATGCAATTGTATCAGTTGTTGATGCAGTAAGACTTAGAGATGAATTCGATTCAGGAAAAGTACTTGAAACAGTAGAAAGAGGAGAAGAGGATATCGAAAACCTCGTAATCCAACAAATAGAATTCTGCGATGTAATTCTATTAAATAAAGCAGAAGATGTTTCTAAAGAAGAACTTGGAATGATTAAAGCAGTTATTAGAACAATTCAACCAAGTGCAAAAATTATTGAATGTGAAAGATGTGTTGTTGATCTATCTGAAATGCTTGATACTAATCTATTTGATTTTGAAAAAGCATCTAAGTCTGCAGGATGGATTCAAGAATTCGAAAATAGAGATAATGAAGTAGAAAACCACGATGACGATGATGATGACGACGATGACGATGATGATCATGATCATGAAGAACACCATCACCACCATCACCACCACCATGAACATGGAATTGGTGAAAATGATGACGAAGGTACTGCAGAAGAATATGGTATCTCAACCTATGTTTACTATAGAAGAAGAGGCCTAGATAAAGATAAATTCACTGATTGGGCAGAGACTGATTTTGGAAGAAAAGTTATAAGAACTAAGGGTATTGTATATTTTACTGATGAACCAGATGATGTCTACCTCTATGAACAAGCTGGTAAACAAAAATACCTTTCACCAACAGGAAAATGGTATGCAGCATCTTTATCAAAGAGACAAATTCAATATTATCTAAAGACTGACCCTCAATTTGCACACGATTGGGATCCAGATTATGGTGATAGAATGATTAAACTCGTATTCATCGGTCAAGATTTAGATAGAAAAGAAATAAAGAAAGAATTAGATGAAATCTAATAAAATATAAAAATAGGAGAAAAAAATGAAAAACAAAGCTTTATTAAAGTACGTATGTTTAGGAGTTGCATTTTTATTTAGCGCATTAGTATTCGCAACTATGGCTGGTGCTGCTGTTACAGGAAACGTTTTCGGTTTAACTGTTTCTGCATCAGTATATGATTGCTTATCAAATGGTGTTGGCACTGTAATCACTGCATTCATCTTCACAATTATTTGTGTTCTTGGTGCAATCGGTGTTTGCGTAGTTGATTATTTCAAAGTTAAATTCAATTATACTCATTTCTGTGCTGCATTCTTCGCTGCACTCGCACTTGCATCTACAGTATTATTCTTCTGTGTTTCTGCTGAAGTTGGTGGAAGCCTTGGTGTTGGTTCTGTATTATCTGCAATCTTCTCACTCTTTGCAATGGCAGGATTTGGCGGATACACATTCCTTTCATTCAAGAAATAATAAAGAAAAGAGATTTGATATTAAAAGCGGGTTATTCCCGCTTTTAATATGCTTTTTTTGTGATATAGTTTGCATTTAATTATTTTTAAAATTATAATATATCTAGAAAGATACTAAAAAAGGAGATGAAAAATTATGTTTTTATCAGAATTCGGAGATTTCATGAGAAAGATGTTAGAATCTATTGGTTCATTCTTCACACATAACGAAGAAGGAACTCTTTCTAACCTCGAAAAAATTATATTCTCGCTTGTTATAATCGTTGTTGCATGGGTTGTTATCAAATTCATAGTGCTACTATTAAGAAAGATAATGGGTGTTAAAAAAGCCAATACAATCGATAGAAGTGCTAAAAATTTCGTAATAACTCTCATCAAATATTTATTATGGGTATTTGTTGCATTCCTAGTTATCTCAATGCTTGGAATTGACATCACATCATTTGCTGGAGTGCTTTCTGCAATCACAGTAGCTTTAGGTCTTGCTCTACAGGATGTAATTGGATCACTTGCTGCTGGACTCATCATCTTAAATCAGAAGAACTTCCTCTCAGATGACTACATCCAAATTTCAAATGCATTTGG
>ONMY01000190.1 GCA_900318975.1 uncultured Bacillota bacterium
ATTAGATACATTATCAATTCTTTCAAGCCTATATGCATTCTCTTTAAATATAATAATGTCATTATCAAAGTAATTGATTGTATTAATCCTTGATATTATATCAATTGAATCTTTATAAAGAGGAATCCTAATTAATTCCTTAATAGCTTTATCATATTCTTCATTATTTAGAAAATGTATTCCATTATCATATATTCTTTTTGGACTTAGTCCATCCTTTACATATCTATTAATTATAGTTCTTGTCTTTCTTAGTTCTTCTTTTTTAATCAATTTAATATCTGTAAGTTTTGACACATTTTTGACTGATTCAAGTGCTTTTTTAAGTGAGTTATACTGTTCCTTAAGTTCAATAGGTGTATCTCTATCTCCATTATATTTAATAAACATATTTATATCAAAAATAAGGATGGATAAATAATAATCAGCATTATCACGTAGATAAGATATTATTTTTTTATAAAATTCAAATTGATCATTTATTTTTATTATATTATTCTTTTTATATGAATCTAAAATCTCTTCTTCAAGAAGAGCTAAGCTATTTATCCTTATAGATAATAGTTTTATTAATATCCTAAATTCTAATTCGTATGTTAGAGGGTTATCATAAGAAAAAGACATACATTCATTTATTAGTGATTCAACGTTTTCATCTAACAATACATCATCATGAATATAAGAATTATAATCAAACATCTTTATATAGTTTTCAAAATATTCAATTGCAAGGTGTGGATCTCTTATTCTTATCTCTTTTTCAAGCATATATTTATCTCCTTTTTTCCTTAATTATAATTATGGTTTATAATTATTACAAGTGAAAAAAATCGCGATAATTCGCGATTTTTATTGGGTTAAATTGATATTTTTATAAAAACTATTTTATGAAACTTGTATAATATTTCTTTTCAAGTTCTGGAAGATTAGATTCATTCTTTTCTTTTTGAATTGCCTTTAAAAGAAATGCCATATTTCTTGCAAGATTTCGCATAGTTTGAAGGCCTTCTAAATCTTTTTCAGTATCTTCTTTTGTAAACCCGTGTACATTATTCCAGTATGTTGACGATACTATTGGCATACTTGAAATTGTGAAATATTTGTTTAATAAATCGAATGAAGATGTATTTCCAGCTCTTCTTGCAGATACGATTGATGCACCAACCTTCATCTGCTTACTAAAAGATGTTGAATGGAAAAGTCTATCAAGGAAAGATATAAGAGTACCATTTGGAGATGCATAATATACAGGAGATCCTATAACAAGTCCATCTGCATCCTTAAATTTTAAGGCAACTTCATTTACTAAATCATCAATAATGCACTTGCCACTTTTCTTACAAGACCCACAGTCAAGGCATCCTCTTATGGTTTTTGAGCCTATTTCAATAATCTCAGTTTCAATAGAATATTCATTTAAGGTATTTGACACTTCAGTGAGAGCTCTTTTAGTACAGCCATCAATATTTGGACTACCATTTAGTAATAGAACTTTCATATATCCTCCTACTTATTTGATTTAATCATAAGATCACACATAAGTTCAGAAAATCTTAGTGGATCTTTAATCTTGAAGCCTTCAATTATTAATGCTTGATTATATAGTAGTTCTGCATAATCTTTTATAGAATCAGGGTTCTTATCATATGCTTCATCGATTGCCTTAAATACTTCATGATTTGAATTTAATTCAAGAATCTTATTTGCCTTAATGTTTTCATTAACATTTGGCATTTGGTGAAGTACTTTTTCCATTTCGAATGATACGCCATCACCAGATACTAAACATACTGCAGAATTTGTAAGTCTCTTAGAAATTCTAACTTCATCAACTTCACCGTTTAGTGCATCCTTTAGAGCATCAAGAAGAGGCTTCTTTTCTTTATTTAAGTCTTTAATCTTCTTTTCTTCTTCTTTATCGAGTAAATCTAAATCGCCTTGATTTACTGATTTAAACTTATGACCATCGTATTCTTCTAAAATGTTGATTACAAATTCGTCGACATCATCATGAAGAATTAATACATCGTATTCTTTCTTCTTTAATAGATCCATTTGAGGCATTGCGAGCACAGCTTCTTTAGTTTTAGCGCTTGCATAATAGATTTCTTTTTGATCTTCTTTCATGTTTTTAACGTATTCTTTTAAAGAAATCATCTTTTCTGAATTTACTGTGTCATAGATTAGAAGATCTTTAAGCATATCTTTCTTCATTCCAAAGTCATCATAAACACCGAATTTGATATTAACACCAAAATTCTTAAAGAAATCTAGGTATTTATCAAAATCATTTTCTTGTAGATTTTGAAGACGTGATATGATTTTCTTTTCGATGTTTGTCGCAATATCTGTAATCTCTTGGCTCTTTTGTAAGAGTTCACGGCTGATATTTAGACTTAAGTCTGGTGAATCAACAAGACCTTTTACAAATCTTAAATAATCTGGTAGAAGTTCTTTACATTTATCGACAATGAATACGCCCTTTGAATAAAGTTGTAATCCTTTTTCATATTTTTCAGAATATAGGTTATATGGTGCAGCACCAGGAATATATAGAAGTGCTGTATAATTAACCTTACCCTCAACATTTAATAGGATATGAAGGAGTGGGTCACGATAATCATAATATTTTTCTTGATAGAATTTATTATATTCTTCATCAGTAACATCGTTTTTATTCTTTTTCCAAATAGGTGTCATTGTGTTTAATGTTTTAAGCACAACTTTATCTTCGTATTTATCCTTTTTACCTTCAACAGGAACACTTTCAGTCACAAGCATTGTGATTGGATATCTTACGTAATCTGAATATTTCTTTACAAGATTCTTGATAGTCCACTCTTCTGTGAATTGAGTATAATCATATTCATCAGTTTTCTCTCTTAAATATAGAGTAATCTCTGTGCCAGAATCATCTTTTTCGATTTCATCAACTGTATATGTTTCCTCACCAGTTGATGTAAAGAGATAACCTTTAGTATCATAAAGGGATCTTGTCCTAACCTCAACCTTCTTCGCAACCATAAAGGCAGAATAGAAACCAACACCAAATTGACCAATGATATCAATATCTGATGGCATTTCAGCATCTTCTTTTCCTTCTTCTTTATTCTTTTGAATTTCTTTTAATTTTTCAATGAATTCAGCAGAACCTGACTTTGCAATTGTGCCAAGGGCGTTAATTAGTTCATCATATGTCATACCTATACCATTATCTTTAATGGTAATAGTATTTAAGTCTTTATCTAGTTTTAAGTTTATTTCATAGTCATTTCTTCTTGGAAGAGTCTCATCCTGAAGAGAAAGATAATGATATTTATCGATTGCATCACTAGCATTTGAGATTAATTCACGAAGGAATATTTCCTTATTTGTGTAGATTGAATTAATCATTAAATCTAATAATCTTTTAGATTCGGTTTTGAATTCTCTTGTTTCACTCATAAAATTATTAAACTCCTTATAATTTTTATACCGGATATATTATAACACAAATATTAGCACATTCAAGTATTGAGTGCTAAAATACTATAAATCTTCACACAATCTTAATAATTCATAAAAAAACCAGTTCTATGAACTGGCTTTTTATAGATTATTTATTTTTCTTTTCTTTTGCTTTAGCTTTTTCTTCTTCAGCTATTCTTTCTCTATATGTTTTATAACCTTCTTTATGGTTATCGCCTTCATCCCATCTTTCCTTTGGTCTAAATACTAAAATGATTAATACAAGGCCAACTAGGATAAGAGCTGAAACGATGATTGCAAGATAGTTTGGAAGGCCAAGGTATGTTGAAAAGAATACGAGTGATGCAGCAAGCATGCCAACACCAAGATATGCATTAATTTTTCTTAGTATTAGATTATCTGATTTAAAAATTGTGGTGAAGATGAATTCAAGGGCAATAAGTCCAAATGCTAAACCTAAGCAGAAATATAAGTTAACCCATTCGAGTTCACCAATTCCTAATGTCTTTAAAACATATAGTAAAATTGAAACAAAAATTGAAAATACTCCAACAACGAGTAAAGATTTTCTCATAAGATTTTCCTCCTAAACTTCATAATAATAAAGCAATATTCCAAATAGGGCAACTATTATTGCGATAATTAATACAACAATTAAAACTTTCCATGGAGATATTGGTGTCTTTCCTGATACTTTTCCATTATATCCATTTACAAAAACATTAAATAATTTAGATCTATAATTACAATGCCCAATAAATATTGGAAGTAATAAATATTTAAATGATCTATCGGTATATGTAACATCAAAATCTAAATAATCGACTACATCATAATCATATTTTGCAAGAATCTTACTTCTAATTATTCCCCTCATCATATCACTTGCATCACTGAAACAATCAAGACCAGTTCTTTCACTTGTTTCAGCTGAATATCCATAGAGGAATTCATTTGCGTATTCATTCGCATTATTCGAATTAAAATCACCTAAAACATTTAAATCTTTTTGGGTAATTCTAGATGATGCGCGAACGAGTAAATCATCGAATGTAACATCTATAGAACCACGAATTGTAAAATATTTAGTTTTTCGAACTTGTTTAGTTTTACCATCAGATGTTCTTACGGTTTCATAATAGTATTCACCAAGTCTTCCTGAATATGTTGAATAAGTAATTGCATCAAATGAAAATACTGGTGAATAAACTGGAGATAGTTCTTCTGGTGTTGCGCTTTCTTTGAAAGCTTTTGGTGCAAAGAATTTTTTCTTTGCCCAAGCTTTAATATTGTCACTGGCTTCATCTTTTTCGATGTTAAATGGGACGATTCCATTTGGCTTTAGGCCTGGGATTTCGTTAGATTCAACAACGTTTGTCGTGCCACAAAATGGACATTTTTTTGAAACTTCACCTTTTCCAAGAATTGTTTTAGCACCACAGTTATTGCAGATGAATGTGTGGGTATCTCTTCCCCATTTAGTTGAGTCAGCTTCTTCTAAAATATGGAAAGGTTGTTCCTTAGTGAATGATTGAAGATTTACATCTTTTGTAACACCACAGTATTCACAAAGTAATGCTCTTTTTCTTGGAGAATAAACCATTATTGCTCCACATGTTGGGCATTTAGCGATATTTGTTTCTGTATCTTTAATATTATTTAATACATCAAAATCATCTGGCATATTAGTACCTTAGATTATTGTTTAGTACCACATTCAGGGCAGAATCTAACACCAGGGGCAAGTTCAGCACCGCACTTACGGCAAGTAACTTTTAATGATGCGCCGCACTCGCTACAGAATTTTGCACCTTCTTTTTGAATTGCACCACACTTAGGACATGCGATTCCATTTGGAGTTCCACATTCAGGGCAGAACTTAGCACTCTTTTTCATCATTGTACCGCATTTAGAGCATTTAACTTGTTCTTCTTGTGGTTTTCCAATATCTTGGCTCATATCTGAGAATGCTTTGCCCATATTAGCACCCATTCCAAGACCAATACCAGCACCCATCATAGAACCAGCCATTCCAGGATTCTTTGCAGCTTCTTTTAGAGCATCTGCTTGAGCCATTTGAGTATATACATCCATGTTCTTTCTCATGATATTCATTTCAGTTTGTTTATCAAGAGCTTTTTCTAGATTTTCTGGAAGAGAGAAGTTTTCAAAATTAAATTTAACAAGTTCAATACCGATCTTGTCTAAATCTTCTTGCATTGTATTCTTAACTGTTTCACCGAGTTCAAGTAGATCTGCGGCCATATCAAGAATTGGAGTTTTAGATTCGCCGATTGCATCAGTAACTCCAGTTACCACTATTGAACGAAGCCAATCTTGAATATCTTCTGTTTTATA
>ONMY01000076.1 GCA_900318975.1 uncultured Bacillota bacterium
AGCACAAGCTGGTAAATATAAAGCTGTCACTATAGCAACTAACATGGCTGGTCGTGGTACCGATATCAAACTTGGTGAAGGTGTAAGAGAAGTTGGCGGTCTTGCAGTACTTGGTACCGAACGTCATGAATCAAGACGTATCGATAACCAGTTAAGAGGTCGTTCAGGTCGTCAAGGTGACCCTGGTTATTCATGCTTCTTCATGAGCGCAGAAGATGACCTAATGGCAAGATTTGGTAGTGAAAGATTTAAAGCTTTAATCACAAGAGCCTTAATGCTTCAAAATGGAGATATCGAAGATTCACTAGACTTTGGAATCTTCTCAAGCTCAATTGAAAGAGCCCAAAAACAAATCGAAGGCAATAACTACGATCAACGTAAGAATGTCTTAAAATATGACGAAGTTATGCGTAAACAAAGAGAAGTTATCTATGCACAAAGAAGAGAAATTCTCTTTAACGATTCAATTGAACCAACAATCTTCAATATCATCGAACAAACTCTACTTCGTGTAATCGATAGTCATACAGTTATTGGTAAAGGTGTAACACTCGAAGTAGATGAATTATTAAAAGATTTAGACGGAAGATATTTCCCTAAAGATTTCATCTTAAAAGATGATTTAACTGGAACAGTTTCAGAAGTTACTGAAACACTCTTCCATGCATATCATACATGTATCGATGAAAAGAAGGCTCAAATCGATCCAGCTGTATTCCAAGAATTCTATAAAGCAGTAATGCTTAAAGTTGTAGATACATACTGGATGAGACATATAGATACAATGAGTGATTTAAGACAAGCAGTATCACTCCAAGGATATGCTCAAAAAGATCCACTTCGTGAATACCAGGAACAAGGTCTTCGTCTTTTCCAAGAACTCGTTACAAATATTCAAAATGATACAACTTCATTTATCCTCCGTGCTCAGGTTAGACAAAACACCGAACGTGAACAAGTTATGAAAGCACAAGGCACTAATAGAGGAGAAGTTGAACAAAAGAAGAAACCAAAAACTAATATGGGTGTAGTAAAGGTTGGAAGAAACGACCCTTGCCCATGTGGATCTGGAAAGAAATATAAATATTGTCACGGGAAATAGAACCTAAAAAAGATGGATAGAATAGCCCTTAAACAGACTCTAGATCAATTAAAACCACATTTCAAAGATCTAGAAAATGTTCTAAATATAGCTAAACTCAATTCTGAGATAGATAGCCTTATGAAGCAGACAGAAGATGCTTCTTTTTGGCAAAATCAAGCTAAAGCTAAATCCATCTTCCAAGAACTCAATGATTTAAAACACAAAAGAGAATCTTATAATACATTAAAATCATACCTAGATAATCTCGATTTAATTCTAGAGCTTTCATCCTTAGATGAATCATCACTAGATGAAAGCGATTCTATCATCAAAGAATATAATAAAGTCTATGAATCTTTAGAAACCGAACTTCTCTTAAATGAAGATACAGATAAATTAAACGCAATTCTTGAAATCCATTCTGGTGCTGGTGGTACAGAAAGTCTAGACTGGTCACAAATGTTATATAGAATGTATACAATGTATGCTCAAAAGAATAAATTTAAGATATCCGTTTTAGATTACCTTGAGGGAGATGAAGTTGGAATAAAGAGTGTATCACTGCTCATTGAAGGTTTATATGCCTATGGTTATTTAAAAAGTGAATCCGGAGTTCATAGGCTAATTAGACTTTCTCCATTTGATTCAGACCACGCAAGACACACAACATTCGCAAGCGTCCTTGTAACACCTGAAATCACTGATGATATCGATATCGTTATAAACGATAATGATATAAGAGTAGATGTATTCCATTCATCTGGTGCTGGTGGACAGAGTGTAAACACAACCGATAGCGCAGTTAGAATCACCCACATCCCAACAAAAATAGTAGTAACTTGTCAGAATGAAAGAAGCCAAATCCAAAACAAGGAAACCGCACTAAAAGTCTTAAAGAGTAGGCTCTATCAGATAGAACTCGAAAAGAGAAAAGCTGAAATCGATAAACTCAATAATAAATCACAAATATCATTCGGTTCACAAATTAGAAGCTATGTCTTCCATCCATATACTATGGTAAAAGATCATAGAACCAACTATGAAACATCGAGAGGTGATGCCGTAATGAATGGTGAGATTGAAGATTTCATTAAGGCATATCTTAAATGGAATAAGGAAAGAGAAAATGATTAAAATCATTTCCATTAAAAAAGATACAAAGAGATATTTAGTAACAACCCTTTGTGGTAATGAAATATCTCATTATAAAATTTCTGAAGATCTTTTAATAGAGATGAGATTTTTATCACCAAAAGAGATTACTGAATCAAACTATAATCTATTTCTATCTCGTCTTCCAGAAGATGCAATTCTTCTTGAAGGAATCAAATATCTAGATAAAAGAATCCATTCAGAAAAAGAAGTAAAAGAACACTTACTTAATATCACATCATCAATACCTTTAATTGATAAAATAATTATAAAACTCAAGAACAAAAGGCTATTAAATGATGAATATTATAAAGATGCCATCGTTAATAATATGCTAAATGATAGACGTGATGGTAAAAACTTAATAATTCAAAAATTAAAAGAAAAAGGACTTGATACATCTTTTGAATATCCAAAAGAAGTCTTAAGGGATAATATAAAATACCTTACAATCAAGTTTAATGAAAAAGAAAACAAAGAACCACGAAAATCAAAAATTGAAAAATGCAAATTCTTCCTTTTAAGAAAAGGCTACACAGAATTTGATATAAGTGAATACTTTGATTCATCTTTAATTACAGTTTTAGATGAAGATAAACTCAAAGCCCTAGAATATCAAAAACTCATGAGTAAATATGATAATGATATAGAAAGGGTAAAAATCGAACTTCTAAAGAAGGGGTTTAAAGAATAAAACGTGCTAAATGGGGGAGGTGCTTTTATGAACAATAATTTTGATGCTTTTAATTTATATCTATTCAACCAAGGAAAACTTGAAAAAGCTTATGAACTATTTGGTTCTCATCTTATAAAAGATGAAAACGGAAATACTCTTGGTACAATTTTCCGTGTATATGCACCAAATGCTAAGATTGTATCTGTAATTGGTGATTTTAACTTTTGGGATTCAAGAACTCATACTATGAAAAAAATCGATGATCAGGGTATATTTGAACTCTATATCGATGGAATAAAAGAATGGGAAAAATATAAATATGCAATCCTTACAAACCAAGATGAAATGCTTTTTAAAGCTGACCCTTATGGCTTCTTTAGTGATAATAGACCAGAAACATGTTCAAAAGTCTATGATATAGATGGCTATTATTGGCACGACAGTGAATATCTTGAAAAAAGAAGAAACAGTGACCATCTTCACGAACCAATCTCAATCTATGAAATGAATATCGGTTCATGGATGACAAAACCTGATGGAAACTTCAATAAATATAATGAACTCCCACCACTTTTAATCCCATATCTTAAAAAGATGGGATTCAATGCCGTTGAATTCATGCCTCTTGTTGAATTCCCTCTTGATGAATCATGGGGATACCAAGGAACAGGTTACTATTCAGTAACATCTAGATATGGTGTTCCAAAAGATTTAATGTATCTAGTTGATGAACTCCACAAAAACAACATCAAAGTTATCTTTGACTGGGTACCAGGACATATCTGTAAAGATAGTCATGGTTTATATCGTTTTGATGGAAGCCATCTTTATGAATTTGATGATGAATATAGAAGAGAAAATGTTACTTGGGGTACTGCAAATTTAGATTTATCTAAAGGTACTACAAAATCATTCTTAATCTCTAATGCGTACTTTTTCATGGAATACTATCACGTTGATGGCTTTAGACTAGATGCTGTATCAAATATCTATTACTATCTTGGAGACCAAAGAAATGGTATCAATGAAGGTGGTGTACAGTTCTTAAAAGATCTATCTAATGCCGTTAAGGCATATGATAGAAACGTTATTCTATCAGCTGAAGACTCAACAACTTTCCCTAATGTTACAAAACCAGTAGAATATGGTGGAGTTGGATTTGACTATAAATGGAATATGGGCTGGATGAACGATACACTTAAATATTTCTCAAAAGACCCAATCCACAGAAAATATCACCACGACTATATCACATTCTCACTAGTCTATGCCTTTAGTGAAAACTTTATCCTACCTTTATCACATGATGAAGTAGTTCACGGAAAAGGATCTTTAATTGAAAAAATGCCTGGAGATTACTGGCAAAGATTCGCAAGTTTCCGTGCTCTAATCGGCTTCATGTTTACTCACCCTGGAAAGAAGTTACTATTTATGGGCGGTGAATTCGCACAGTTTAGAGAATGGAGAGAAAAGAGTGAACTCGACTGGTTCCTCCTTCAATATGATAGTCATAGAACTGCACAAAACTATGTAGCCTATGTAAATAAGCTATATAAAGCTCATCCATCATTATATATAAATGATGATAATTATGAATCATTTAGATGGATTGATGCATCAAATACTGACCAATCAGTATTTATATATGAGAGAAGATGTTCTACTGAAAACCTAATCGTAGTATTAAATCTTACTCCAAATTCATACCTAAATTATCGTATTGGTGTTCCATATAAAGGAACATATGAAGAAATACTAAATAGTGATAAACTCGAATTCGGTGGTTCAAATCTTTATAATGGTCTTCCACTTGAAACAAGCGATATTTCTATGCATTCATTTGAACAATCAATCGAAATCACACTTGCACCACTATCTGCAACAGTATTTAAGAAAATAAAATAATATGAAAGAATTAAGCGCAATCGTTTTGGTCGGAGGAAGAGGTTCAAGACTTCAAGGACTCACCAAAAACAAATCTAAATCTTATGTAAGCTTTATGGGAAAGTATCGTATCATCGACTTTCCTCTTTCATCACTCTCAAATTCTGGTGTTGAAGAAGTAGGGCTCATTACTCAGTATGAACCATATGAACTAATGCGCTATATTGGAAGTGGAAGTTCATGGGATTTAGATTATTATAATGCTGGTGTATCATTCCTAACTCCATATGAAGCGATGAATTCAATGGTTTATCAAAAGGGTACTGCAAATGCAGTATTAAGCCAAATCGATTTTATTAAATCACTAGAATCTAAATATGTCCTAATACTATCAGGAGATCAAATCTATAAAATAGATTTTAGAGAAATCCTAGAAGAACACAAAAAGAATAACGCAGAACTCACAATTATATCTAAGGATATTAGTGATAGAAAAGAAGATTTATCTAGATTTGGAATAATCGAATACGATTCAAATAATAAAGTATTAGGTTTCGAAGAAAAACCTAAAAAACCTAAATCAAATCGTATCTCTCTTGGAATGTATCTATTCAATAGAGATTTCCTCTTAAAATATCTTGAATACGCCGATAAACTCGTTGATTTTGGCCATGATTTAATTCCATTCCTAATAAGTGAGACAGATAAAGTATATTCTTATGATTATAAGGGAAGATTTATGGATGTTGGAACTATAGAATCACTATATGCTGGTAATATGTTCTATCTTGAACATCCAGAAATCTTAGATAATAAAGGACAAAAATATAAAATATATTCTCATGCCTATGACTATCCACCACAGTCTTTATATGATAATGCGAATATCAAATTTTCATCCGTTTCAGATGGAGCTATAATTGATGGAACTATTATTCATTCAGTTATCTCGTATGGTGTAATCGTTGATACTAATGCCTATATTAAGGATTCAGTAATCCTTCCAAATACTAAAATTGGTAAAAATGTAAAAGTTGAAAACGCAATCGTTGATGAAGGTTTAGTTATTGAGGATAATAGAGTATTAATCTTTAATAAACCAACCCTAGTCGATGAAGACTATCTAAGGAGGGAAGATGTTCAATAATATATTCGTTGTAATCGATGCGACATCACAGCTCGATTTCTCATCCCTCACAAAACATAGAGTACCAGGTGCAATTCCAATTCTTGGAAAATACAGAATGATTGATATTCCAATCTCTGCCGCAACCGAATCAAACATCACAAACGTTGGTGTTTTTTGTGATAGAAACTATAGAAGCCTACATGACCACATAGGTGATGGTGCAAGATTCAACCTTGGAAGAAGAGTAGATGGAATCTTCATCCTTCCACCAAAAGCTCTAAACCCAGTTGATGAGGCATTCCTATCATTCCAAAGAATGAAAGGACAAGATGACTATTTTAGAAGATCTAATCAAGAATACTGTATCATTATGCCATCAACACTCTACTGGTTTCCTGATCTTGAAGAACTCGTAAGAGAACACATAGAAAGTAAAAAGGATATAACACAAGTTGTAAATTACGCAAACGAAAGACTATATGTCTTTATTATAAAGAGAGAAAAACTCATGAATTATATCGATAATTATAGTTCAATTAATTATCGAAATATTGCAGAAGTTTTTGATTATTCAAATCAAGAAACTAAAAACACAATTCACTACCATAGATATGCAAAATATATCACAAACTTAAAAGAATATTATGATATTCAAATGAGTTTTCTTGAGAATGCTTTCCCAAGAGGTGGCCTTGATAGCCTTAAAAAAATTAGAGCTAAAGACCAGTTTGATTCGCCAACATTCTATGGTCCAAATGCAAAGACAAAAAAATCAATATTTGCATCAGGCTGTTTCATTGATGGTGCTATTTCATCATCAATTCTATCAAGAAGAGTAAGAATAGAAGAAGGTGCAGTAGTTAAAAACTCTATCATAATGAATAACTGCGTAATCAAGAAAAATGCCTATATCGAAAATGCAATTATTGATAAAGAATCAGTCATTGAAGAAGGTGCAGTTGTAAAAGGTACTGCTGATGAACCATTTGTTTCAGAGAAAAAACAAACTGTTTACTCAACAAAACACCCAAATATCGCATTTCTTGCAGCTGAATGTTCACCATTTATAAAGCGTGGTGGTCTTGCGGATATGGTTGGCTCTCTTTCAAAAGAAATCGCTCACCAGGGTTCAAATGTTTATTTCTTTATTCCACTCTATAAAGAAATCAAGGAAAAATATATCAATGATTTCGATACTGCAAAAGAAATAACCATAAGTATTTTTGGAAAAGATTATCATATAAATACCTACAAAAAAGAACTTGAAAAGCTTACATATATCTTTATAGATTTATATATGTTCTTCGATAGAGAACATGTATATGGCTATGAAGATGATCCATATAGATTTTCATATTTCACATATTCAGTCTTTGAATATCTAAGATTTAATAATATAAAAATTGATGTCTTCCATATTCACGACTGGCATATGTGCCTTCTTCCACTTTTTAAGAAGAAATATGAAGAATATAATAAATCTTTAACAATTCTTACAATCCATAACCTTTCCTATCAAGGTATAACATCTAAAGAAGTTCTTGAACACTTTAATCTCGATTACTATATTGAAGGTCCAACAATGAATTTCTTAGAAATAGGGATTAATAGTGTTGATATTTTAAATACAGTATCTAAGACATATGCTGAAGAATTAAAATATGTCTATTATTCAGGCAATTTAAGAGAAGCGATTATTAGAAGAACTCCAGACTTTTATGGTATCGTAAATGGACTATCAAGTAAGATTGGCCCTGAAAATGATATGGTTCTTAAAAAACAATATTCACTTGATGATCCAAACCTTTATCAAGATAAAGAAGTAAACAAGAAATTCCTATCTGAAGTTTGTGGTTTTGAATATTCACCTGATATGTTTATCATTGGTATGGTTTCAAGAATAGATTCTATAAAAGGTTTCGACCTTTTAGTAGATGCACTTTACTATGTCCTAAGTGATCCAAACATCCATTTTGTACTCCTTGGAGTTGGTGATGATAGGATAATGGATAATTTAAGAAGACTTGAAGAGACATTTAAAGGAAGAGTAAAACTGTTCTTAGATTTCTATGGTACTGAACCATCATATATCTATAGTGGTGCTGACTCATTCATAATGCCATCACTCATTGAACCATGTGGAACATCACAGATGATCGCCTTAAAGTATGGTACAGTTCCAATCGTAAGACAAACTGGTGGACTAAATGATACCATTCAGTCCTTTGATAGAACATCTAAAACAGGTAATGGTTTTAAATTCTATAATCAGGATTATAGAGAATTAATCAATACCATTAATCTTGCATATTCAATCTTTAAAGATGATAAAGAAGACTGGAAAAACCTCATTAAAAATGGAATGAAATCAGAATTCTCATTCAAGAAATGTGCAAAAGAATACCTAAATTTATATTCAATTGAAAGAAAGTGAGACTAAAAGTATGAATAATTATTTTGAATCGTTAGAATCATTTAAAAAAGAATTCAATTTAAGACTTAAAAACAAATATTTAAAAGATACTAAAACTGCCAGCAACAGAATGAAATATAATGTCCTAAGCACAATGGTTATGGATTATATCTCAGACCTTTGGATTAAGACAAATAAAAAAATAGATAAGAGTGATACAAAAGTCGTTTACTATTTTTCTATGGAATTCCTTCTTGGACGCCTTACAAAATCTAATCTTTCATCACTAGGATTATTAGAATTCACAGAAGATTCATTTAAGAAAATGAATACTAATTTAAATGAAGTTTTAGAAGAAGAAAAAGACCCTGGCCTTGGAAATGGTGGTCTTGGTCGTCTTGCGGCATGCTACTTTGATTCACTAGCTTCAACTAATTATCCTGCAGTTGGTAATACTATAAGATATAGATATGGTCTTTTCCGTCAAAAGATAAAAAATGGTTATCAAGAAGAACGTCCTGATAACTGGCTTTCTGATGGCTTCAACTATGAAATTAGAAAAGAAGAGGAAGCATTTGAAATTCCACTTTATGGCTATGTAGCATTTGAAGATGGAAAAAGAGTATATCATCCAAGCGAATACATTAAAGCTGTACCATATGATGTACCAATCCTAGGCTATAAAAACGAAATAGTTGATACACTTAGGCTTTGGAATGCTGAACCCGCAAGAAAATATCCACAAAATAAATCTGCCTTCGACTATGAAAATGATATTAGAAGGATCTGCGGATTCTTATATCCTGATGATTCAAGTGAAGATGGAAAAAGACTTCGTCTTGTTCAACAATATTTCTTTAGTGCTGCAGGACTTCAGTCAATCATAAAGCATGAAAAGGAAAAATATGGGGATCTTTTAAATCTAGATAAGCATGTAATAATTCACTTAAATGATACACACCCAACAATCATCATCTCAGAACTCATGAGAGTATTACTCGATGAAGAGAATATGGAATGGGATGATGCATTTGAAATTGTTAAAAAATCAACATGCTACACAAACCACACTCTCTTAAGAGAAGCACTTGAAACTTGGAGAACATCTCTTGTTAGAAATATTCTTCCAAGAAATATGGAAATAATCGATGAAATCAATCGTCGTTTTGTTGATGGACTATATAAAAATGGATATAAGAAAGATTTCGTTGATGAAGTCGCAATCATTAAAGATGATTATGTTCATATGGCAAATCTTCTAGCACATGTATCATATAGCGTTAATGGTGTTGCAAAACTCCATAGTGATCTATTAAAGACAACTGTCATGAAAGAATTCAATGAACTCTATCCAAACAAGTTCACAAATGTCACAAATGGTATCACCCCAAGAAGATGGCTCATAAATTCAAATAAAGAATTATGTAGTATTCTATCTAAATACTCTCCTGGTTTTGAAAACGATATAAATAAGCTTTCAAATCTTGAAGCTCATTTAGATGATGAAAAATTATTAAATGATTTCATAAACGCAAAACACAAAAATAAAGAAATCCTCGCAGACTACATCAATAAGACAAATCCTTCTCTTATCCATAAATGCGACCCATCATTCATTTTTGATGTTCAAGTAAAAAGACTTCATGAATATAAAAGACAGTTATTAAACGCTCTTCATATCATCTATCTATATATTAGACTCAAAAATGATAAAGAATTTAGAGATAACTTCGTTCCACATTGCTTTATCTTTGGTGCTAAAGCTGCAAGCGGTTATTATTTTGCAAAGAAAGTAATAAAACTCATTAACACCATCTCTAAAAAGATCGATGAAGATGATGAAATCTCTAAATATCTTCAAGTTATCTTTATCGAAAACTATGGTGTATCTATCGCTGAGATGATTATGCCTGCAATAGATGTCAGTGAACAAATTTCACTCGCATCTTATGAAGCATCTGGTACAGGCAATATGAAAGCGATGATGAATGGTTCAATCACACTTGGTACACTTGATGGTGCAAACGTTGAAATCCATGAACTTGTTGGAAGTGATAATATGGAAATCTTTGGTTTTACTAAAGATGAAGTTCAATCAATTAGAAAAACATATTCATCAAGACCATATTATGAAAGTAATGGCTATATAAAGACTTCTGTAGATGCCCTTATAAATGGTTTCTTTGATAAAGTAAGTCCAGTTGAATTTAAAGAAATCTATGAAAGACTTCTTTATAATGATGAATATATGGTTCTTGGTGATTTTGAATCATATCGCCTTGCCCAAGAACACATCAATGAACTCTATAAAGATAAATTAAGATTCGCAAGGATCTGTCTTGTGAATACAATGAAATCGCCATATTTCTCAAGCGATAGATCAATTGAAGACTATGCAAGAGATATCTGGCATATCAAAAAACTAAAATAAATGGATGTTTTAATAGAATACAAAAAAATCAAATACAATAGGATAAGAATTGACTCAACCGGAAGAGTCATTTTATCCGTTAGATTAAATACTACTAAAAAAGAAATAGAAGAATTACTTCAAAAATATGATTCATGGATAAAAAAGAATATGATAAAAGCTATAGATGATACATTAATTTACTCGCTAACTGAAGGATCTACTATCTATATTCTTGGAGACATCTATTTAATTAGAATTATTATAGATTCAAAAGAATATGTTCTAATAAATGGTGGATTTATTGATATTCACACAAAAGAAAACACAGAATCTAAAATCAATAAAATATTTGATACATACCTAAATAATCTAAGACAAGAAGTATACAAAGATTCATTAGATAAATACTTAAATCTTACAGGCCTATCTATTAAAGAATTCAAGATAAGAAAGATGAAAAGAACGCTTGGAAAATGTTACTACGATAAAAAATCTATTA
>ONMY01000191.1 GCA_900318975.1 uncultured Bacillota bacterium
AAAATAAAACTCCACTGTAATTTATACAATGGAGTCAAAATTTATATTATAAAGTTGTGGTTTTGGTTTAATATGATAGTTCATATTATACAACTTCCTTTTACACCTTTATTATAGCATAACACTATATATTATGGCAGTAGTGTTTAATTTAAATTTTCTTATTATTGTTGAATTTAAGGATTTATTGTATTTACATATAGAATATGTTATTATAATAATATATTAATGGAGGATATTTTAGATAATGAGTAAAGAATTCAGAGATAAACTCGAAAAAGTATTTGATGTTTTAGGCGAAATTATCGCTTTTGTTACTGCGCTTGTTTGGGCACTAGTAATTATTCATGCGAATTTTAATTTCTTACCAGATATCGTTGTAGATATATTCAATGTTGCAAAAGAATGGCTCTTATTAGTTCTTGTAGGCGTTGTAGGCTTTGAAGCAACTATTAAGAGAAACTTTGTAATTCGCCTAATTTTCTACATCATTATGGCAGTATTAGTTATTTTCCACTGTTTCCCTGATACTTACAATCAATTAATTGGCTACATTGGATAATAACAATAAAAAATAAATATGGGGTAGCATTTCCGCTACCCCATATTTATTTATTCAGCATCAAGTGGTATAAAATCAAACTTGAATACATCAACAAGTCCCTTATCAGTAAGCCTTATATGTGGAATTACTGCAAGTGATAAAAACATTAAAGAGAAGAAGGCTTCTTTATTTTTATCAACTCCCATATCATAAGCCTTATCAAATAGCTTTTGTGATTCTTCTACTAAATACATTGGATCTTTAGTTGACATAAGTCCACCGATTTCAAGTGGAAGAGTATATGTTTTATTTTCAAGTTTATCTACAAGTACTAATCCACCACCGGAATCTCTTAATGCATTAGTCGCTTTAAGGAGTGATTCATTATCATCACCAAGAAGAATGATGTTATGTGAATCGTGGGCAACAGATATTCCAATTGCACCACCTTTAAAGCCATAACCCTTAATGAGTCCTTTTCCGATATTTCCTGTCATTTTATGTCTTTCAACGACAATTATTTTTAAAAGATCTGTTCCATCTAATAAAACATCATCACCTGATGATTTAACATCCATTACCTCAAGCCCAGTCATGACTCCACCATTAAAAGTCGTCATAACGTTTGCTTTATCGCCATGTAATTTGATTTTAAAATCATCTTTCTTGAAATCCTTTATATGTACTGTATTTAATACTTCTTTAGGAAGATATCTTTTAGTTATATCGAATAGTGCTTTTCCATTTTCAGCTACAACATTTCCATCTTTAATAACTAAACTTACATTAAAATCGTTAAGATTATCAATTATTACTAAATCTGCAAAATATCCAGGGCCAATTCCACCGCGCTTATCAAGTTTATAACAAATAGCGCAGTTTAGGCTTGCCATAGTAACTGCAGTAATTGGATCAAGTCCAGCTTTAGTAACTTTTCTTAGTGCTTCATCAAGGTGACCTTGATAGTAGATATCTGCACAGTGTTTATCATCTGTGCACATAATTACTCTTCTATAGTTATTTTCATTTATCGCTTTTACTAGTGATAAATCTTTTGTATATGATCCAACTCTTAGGTGAGTATACATGCCCTTATCTATCTTTTCCATCATCTCCTCAACTGAGCAAGATTCATGACATGTAGATATACCGCTTGATAAATAGGCATTTAGTTCATCACCAACTAAAAATGGAGAGTGTCCATCTATAATTTTCTTAGAGTTAAGAGCACCTTCAATCTTTTTTAATGTATCTTTGTCACATGATAGTACTCCTGGATAATTCATAAATTCTCCAAGTCCATACGCAGAGTCTTTCTTAATTATGGAAGAAGTAGTATCTCCATCAAGAATAGCACCACTTGTTTCAAATGGTGTTGCAGGAACACAAGATGGAAGCATCATATAGATATCAAGTGGAACATTTTTACTTGCCTCTACCATATAATTAAAGCCATCAATTCCAGAAACGTTAGTTATTTCATGAGGATCTGCGATTATAGATGTTGTACCATGTGGAAGAACTAAGGATGCAAATCCCTCAGGTGTCAGCATACTTGATTCAATGTGCACATGTCCATCGATTAGACCAGGAATGACTACCTTTCCAGTACAATCAATCTCTTTTAGTCCAGAATACTTTCCAATTCCAACAATCTTATCATCCTTAATCGCAATATCGCCATATGAAAGCTTATGGCTAAAGACATTCACATAAGTTGCATTCTTTAAAACGATAGTAGAAGGCTCCTTTTTAAGAGCTGCATTAATATATTTTTCAATCATATTTTTATCTCCTATACTAGGATTTTACATCATAGTATTATCAAAAGACAATCTCTTTTTCAAAGAAAACGGTTACATAAAAATGTGATATTTTTTAAAAAACACACTTTATTTTTTTATAAACTTAGTTTATAATTAAATAAAGCATATTTAATTTGAGGTGATTATATGATACTTAGCCATTTTAAAGACATTCTTAACAATTTTATTTTCTATCTTTATCCTACATTTGAGATAGACTGTGAAGTAGATTTTATGGAACATGTTTATGCAACATTAAACGATGATGGTACTTTAAACGTTAAAGGTGATATACATGGTCTAAAGGGCTATAGAATTAAAAGAGAGCGTCCATTTATTCCTGATGACGTTACTCTTATTTCGAATTTTATATCAGAAGTATATTTAATAGAAAGTTATCCAAATTTAAGTGATGAATATGTTGAAACACTTATTCAAAGTGCTCTAAATAAAGCGATAGCGCAGACACTATCACAAGTTTCAACATCCACAATCACTATGGTAATAAACTCCCTTTCTAAATTCAGTGAAAGAACTTATGAAGGAAGAAATATCGCCTATGGTGTTGTAATAAACGATAAAATTCTTTGTAAGAATAGAGTTGATAACGTCTATTTTACTAACTTCATTGAAAACCCATTTGCGGCCGTTTTAACAAATGGTACTGAATCATTTATTGAAGTTGATAAAGATGGCTACGTAAGTAGATATGTACAATTAAATAGTGAAAAGAGCGATTACGCTCTTGCACCATATAATTACACAAGAGTCTTAGAATATACAGGAGATGATGTAACCGCAATAGTACTTACACAAAAAGGTGAAATCTTAATCTATAAAGATAGTGAACTAAGATATACAAAACGTGGTGGTAGATGGAATCCATATAGCCACAAAGAAACAATTAGACTAATTCACGAAAGAAGTAAAAACGATAATCTTTTATTCGCAAAAGCCGTTTATTTAACCGCAATCGATGTATCATTCACTCAAACTGGTGGTATAATCTCATTCCTCGATGAAAACGAAGTACAAAACGCTCTAAACCACATAAATATCAAAGATATTTGTAATGAGAAATATTTTGAAATCAAAAGAGAACTAATGGCTAAATCAAATGATCCAGAATATGAATCTATTAAAAATATGACCTTTGATGAATTCTTAAAGCTCAAACAAAACAATAAATCATGTCTATTAAATAGATTAATTGATGGTAGAAAGTTCTTTATGCTTTATAGAAAACTCCGTCAGGAACTCGTCGGTATCGATGGCGCAACTATCATCGATTATAATGGTGATATAGTCGCAGTTGGTGCAATCGTAAAGATTGAAGCTGGATCTACTGGCGGTGGTAGAGTTGCCGCTGCTAAAACTCTTTCACACTATGGTATTTCTATAGAAATATCATCAGATTCATCAATCAAAGGCTTTGCCCTTGATGAAAATGATGAATCAGAAGTAATCTTTACTATCTCTGATTTCCAATAAAAACACTATGAAAGACTTATTTAATAAACTCTCAAAAGAAAAAACAAATATCCTAGTAGTTCCTGCGAGTGAAGAATCATACTATTTTGATCTAATCTCTAAATCAGATTATTTATATGATGTTAAATTCACGCCAATGTCAGAACTCATAAAGGATTTTCTTGGTGAATATTCATATGAAGCACTAGATAAATTAAAAGATAATCTCGGCGTTACATATGATGGAGCACAGGACTATTTAAATTCATTCTTAATCTCAGATTCAAAATATAAAACACTTGTTTCTGAATATTATTCATATAGTAAATCAAGAGTAGAATACTATAAAGATAAAAATCTTTTAATCTTCCTCGGATTCAACTATGATAATCTAATATCTAAAACTCTCCTTGAAATAACGAGTCATGGAATAAAGGTTGATTATCTTGAAAGCACAAGATTAAATCCTGATGAATTCAACCATAAATTCATTGAATATCCAAATATCATTTTAGAAGTAGAAGGTCTTGCGGATGATATATCAAATCTAATCGATAAAGGCGTAAATCAGAATGATATTTATGTTGAAGTAAATGATGATAAATATAAATATTTAATTGATGATATCTTCCCATTTTATAATCTTGAATATGATATCGATGAACTAATCCCGCTAAATTCACTTGAAGATGTTAATAAACTTATAAAATTCTTCAAAGAACAAACCAACCTTCTAACAATCGATTCCTTTAAGAAATTCTATGAAACATATGAAATGGATCCTAAGAATAAGGATGCAATCGAGTCGATCTTTAAAGGATATCATAGAATCAAAGAAGAATATTTTGAATATTTAGTAAGTAAAGTCTATATCAAAAAAGATAAATATACTAACTGTATTCATATAGGTTCTTTTAAAGAAAAATTATTTAAAGATAATGAATATCTATTCGTCCTTGGCGCTAACCAGGGCTTTTTCCCAAGCCCTTATAAAGCACCAGGATTAATTACTGATGAAACTTTAGTTTCACTAGGCTTAAAGAGTGAAAATCAAATCAATACATTTAGAGAAGCATATTACCATAGAAGATTTGAATCTATCAAGAATTATACAATCTCATATAAGCTAAAAGATTCAAGTAGAGAATATATCATGGCATCTATAATAGAAAAGTTAAGAAAAGATAGTGCTATAGAAAGACATGTATATTCAAATGAAAGATATTCTAAATCAAGGGATATCATAAAATTCTTTAAAGCG
>ONMY01000250.1 GCA_900318975.1 uncultured Bacillota bacterium
TGAATGATATACTCTTTCTGAGGTTGTTTGAGAATTGATTTCTAAATCAGCGGACTCTAGATGAAGGCTTATCCCATCTGAATTAAAAAAGTTACAATTGATTGCTTGATGTTTTGCTGATGAGAATAATCTTTTTAGTGTTGAATCTGATGGTATTTGGTGAGAAAAGACTTTTGGTTTCTTTGATATGATTAAAGATTCTGTAGAATTCAAAAAATCACCACATTATGCTGAATACAGACAGAAGATATTATTAATTTTAGATCATAATCCTAAATATAATTTAACTCATTCTATTTATGATACTTTCGATGATTCACTTGCAAGATTAAGAAGATTTTGGAGTGACCCTGCTTGATATTGGGCTGAACAATGAATTGATCGTTCAAAACTAAATCAGTCTATTGATGAAGATAAGGGAAGTTTTCCTTTATGAAATATATCATTAAATGAAAATTTGTTTATTTGAACTCATAGTGCTATATTAGATTGAAAGATAACAGATTTATTTGATCAGTCATCTAAAATTAATTCGGAGGATAAAATAAACACTTCATTGAATGTATTGTCTGTTCTCCCCAAAGATACATGTCAAGAGATTGTATCATCTTTTTTTACTAATGCGGAAGCTCTCAAAAGTTTTAAATCTTTATCCGCAGCTTTTGGTAATATTCCAGATGATAAATTACAGTCTACATTAGTAAACTATCTTACAGAAATTTTTAATTGAGAATTTCCTAAAGATAGTTCTTTGCAGGCGAGAGCGGTGTTATGTCAATTAATTTGGACTTTTTATGGTTCTAAGATAAATGAAAGTTTTAATGAAATAAAGGAACATTTTAAACTATCTGCTTGAGAAAGTGCTTTAAAGGCTAGAAATGAGTTTTTGTCTGATGTCTTGTGATTTGATGTTATTCAAACATCAGGGGATGAAGCGCTTGATAATCCAGAGCATTGAATTTTTTATTTTAGAGATAAAGATCATCCTGAAGCTTTATATAAATATAATGCAGAAAAGTGAGAAATATATGTTGTTGAGAATGTTAGTGTTAATGATTGAGTAATTACTTTTTCTTCTAGAGGAACAGATCGTTTAGTATTATCTGATGTTTGAAAGTACAGTGATCTTATGGGCAAGATAGATGTTTGAGAAGTTTTAGGTCTTTGAGGAGAAAGGGCTGCTAATATTGATGAATTAAAAATGCGTACGTCTGAAAGGATAAAAAAATATACAACTATTTCAAAATGATATACGGATATTGTTTCTATTAGTAAAGAATTTGAAGTACAAAAATACCAAAATGAAATTTTAAGTAAGTTATCTTCAATATTTTCGCTTGAAGATAAGATTAGTTCTAATGATTTAGTACAAAAAGATTGAGCTGCTAAAGATATTGTTCAAATAACTAAATCTGATTTTGGTGCCTGTTATGAAATGTTTAATATGGCTATTTCTTCTTTTAGACTTATGGATGTTCAAGATCTTGCAGAATTTAGTGCTCTTTTAACTACACTTGATGATACAAAGCAGCTTGCTCAGTCTTGATATGTCGAGGATTGACAATTTACACCATTGCAGAAGTTTATTCTTTCTAATGAAAAAAATAAAAGTGTTTTAAAATGAAAAAAAATTGCAGATAAAACTCTTTTATGAAATTGGAATGGTGAAGATGTTCTTTATTGATCAATTCTTAAATCTCTTATAAAACAAAATGATAATGCAGATTGATTTGTTTTTGATTCAGATAAAATATTCACATTAAATAATAATTCTATATCTGAAAAAGATGCGGCATTACTCCGTGATAAAATGGAGTTTGAATATTCTGTATTATCACATCCAACAATTGCTAGTGAATTACAAGCGAACTTGGATTTAGCTATGGCTGAAGATATTAAAAAGTCTTGAGAAAGTGCGGATGAAACAATGTGAAAAATTATGAACTTGTTTGATGATGACTGAAATGAGGTAGCATAACTACTTGAAAATTTTCATTATAACCCTAAAGTAAAGAAAAAAACAATACAAAATTATGAGAATTAAAAACATTTTAAAATTTTTGTTTTCTACAAGATTTTATCTTATAGGAAAAAAGCAAAATCCTGATAGAGCTATGAAGAAAAAGTTTTTAGTTCTTAAGGGATTTAATGGTTATGATTTTATCTCTCAAAAGGAAAATTGGTCTGCGTTTTTTAGGGTTCCTTATTATTGTCATGGGGATGTTCCACCTCAAATTGTTTTTGAAGAACTTCTTGTGTCAATTAGAAAATATCCTGAAGAAAAGATTAATTGGTTCTTATCTGGTTATACATCAGAAAAAACAGATATTCTTGTCCTTTCTCCAAGAGAAGGAATAAAGTACCAAGTTATGTTTTTTAGAGGAGAACTAATTGATGAAGTTGTGAATGATCAGGTTTTTGTATGTAGTCATTTTAAGCAGGTTCCTCATTTAAGAATTCATCTTTTAGAGAGAAAGTATCGTCTTGTTGATTTGTATTATCTTTTTCAACAGTTACATATGTTGCAGGCTATATGTTCGACTTATTGGAAAAGAAATGCTTCATTTGAACA
>ONMY01000123.1 GCA_900318975.1 uncultured Bacillota bacterium
GAATTCTTAGAAAATAGTGAAGCGAGAATTACCTATAATCACGTTAAAAGCGTTACCCCAGGGCAAATACTAGTTTTCTATGATGAATATGGTGAATGTTTTGGTGGCGGAATAATAAAAAGTGTATTTTATAAGGGCAAACTTAGAAAATACTAAAAAAATAATTAAAAAAAATAAAAAAATATAAACGAATTGACATGGCGTGAGTATTTATTAGTATGAGGTGATCATATGAAAAAAATACTTATAACCATGTTTTTATTTTTATTCATTCTTTATCTCTCATTCGAAAAGGCCACAATAATAGAGGCAGAAAAGTATACGACATTTGAGGAAATCGTATTTGAAAATGATTATGTTACATTACTTGATACTTGGAATGAGGGAGATGACGAATACTATTTAGGTTTCCTAAATAAGCGTCCAATGTTCGGGTGGGATATCTATTATACTCTAAGGAAAGAACCATTCACTTATATTGCAGAAACTCTTTATCACGTTAAAAATCAAGGAAAAGAGAATATTCAGCACACCTTTAAGTATGAAGAATCTTATGAAGACACAATCCAAAGGTCTGTCAAGGGCGATATAAAAGTTACTGCATCCTATAGTGAAAACAGTAAAAAAGGAACCCCTGAGTTTAAAGGCGGTCTTGAGGAAAAACTTGAATTTGAATACAAACAATCAAGAAAAACCAAAACCACAGAAGAAGATACTGTAAAAATTGTTGTAGCTCCAAACTCTGAACTCTTTATTAAAGTTAAGGGAAAAGGATATTTATATCAAGGTGTTGCCAAAAAGTTTTTCTTTTTTGTGAATGTAACTAAAGGCGGATTTGAATATGCAGTAATCACAACTGAATACTATTCTATCGATATGGTTGCACTTGAACCAGTAGTAGATGATACATTCGATAGTCTTGATGATGATTTTGATGATGACTTTGACGATGAGGATTTTGATTATGAAGAATGGTAAGAATATAATAATCATTTCTTTAATATCTCTTTTTATCATATTTTCTATGGTTTTAATATATGTTTTCATGAATAAATATGATGATGTTGATATTTTATCAGTAAGAAAAGAATATAATCATATATTTCAATCTAAAACAGACACGCTAAATATTCCAATCTATATAGGAAAAAGAAACACATTTCTATCCAACTTTAATGAGATAGAATCAACATCAATTTCGTCATCTGATTATACACTTTCAAGTTCTCTTGAAGCAATAGAAGTAGGTAGTACATTATTTTATAATAACGATAAATACTATGAATACATATATCATCTTTCTTTTAGTCTTTATGATGATTTTGATGAACCAATATTCTTAAATGATGGACTATTTAATATAACCTATAAGAATGGAAACAAACTATCATTTGAAATTGGAAATCTTGCACTTCTTTTTAATTCTCATATAGTTACCACAGGAGATATGATATTCACAAAACTATCAGCTTTAACGGACGAGATAGATGGCATTGAGACAATTGTTGGAATAAATGCAACAATTAGAAATAATAATGACTTTAATATTCATATAAAAAGTATCAGTCTTGGAAATAAACATTATGAGTTAGATTATATGAATTATAAAACAAATACAGTAGATAGTGTTAGTGATTTAAGTTCAAACGGAGAAGAGTATAACTATAAAGAGCTTTTTATTGATGATGGTGATATGTCCTTAATAATTGAAAGAAAAAACATGATAAATCTTTTTATTCCACTTAAATATACAAAATCAATCGTATGTGTAGAACGCTTCCCAATCTATGTTACTTATGAGATAAATGGAAATGAAATGACCTTTATTCAAGATGATTTCCAATTTGTTAAGCATATAAATGATCTTGAATATAATGATGTAAAAAAATATGTCTATAGATATAATTAATCTTCGAAAATACTATGGTAAAACATATGTATTAAAGGGAATTTCTTGTCGTTTTAAGGACTATCAAAAATACTTAATAAAAGGAGAAAATGGTATCGGGAAGTCAACTCTTTTTAAGGCGATATTAAATCAAATATCATACCTTGGTGAAATAAAAGTAGAAGGTGCAATAAGTTATGCACCAGAGGTTGTAAATTTTCCTCCTTTTATGAGTGTTTATAGATCTATTAAGACATTTTCAACGCTTACTAGTGACATATATGATTTCGATAATAAATTAGATTATTTACTAGATCTATTTAATATTTCAAAATATAAGAATTCAATGCTTGGTTCACTAAGTAAAGGCCAAAAACAAAAAGTAAATCTCATTCAGGCATACCTAACTCCATCAAAAACCTTGCTTCTTGATGAACCACTCTCAGGACTAGATAATGAATCAAGAAATAAGTTTTTAGATTTAATAGAAAACGACACAAGAACAGTAATAGTTATTTCTCATGAACTTACTCATTTTAATAAAGAAGATTATAACGTAATGGAGCTTGATAATGGACGTCTTACGCTCATCAAGAAAATACATTCTAACTCACCTATTCTATCTACTGTCTAAAAAGAATGTAGTATTTCTAGTAGTATTTAATCTAGTGTGTTCTATATATTTCGTATACATATCATCAATATTTGAAGGAATTCATACTATCGATGCAAATAGATCCATATATTATGAACATTTTAATAATGATTTTTTTCAGTTTACAAAAATAGTTTTTATTTGTTTTATCATATTTATGAGTATCAGTTTTTTTGGGAGAGAATACAACCTCTATTCAAACCTTCTTATAAAAGATAAAAGAACCAAGGCCATATTTTACATCACAAAATATATATCATTTTTGTTAATTTCTTTATTAGAATTATTGTTTATTTCAATATCTTATTATTCTCTCCTAGCTATACTTCCTTATGGTAAGTTCTATATCTCCTCTATCGGAACATTCCTAAGGCTCTTATTCCTTGGTTCTTTTTATCTTTTCTTTACCTCATTTTTGCTTTCGCTATTTAATACGCATCTTGCGGGTATTATTTCATTAATTTCGTATTGGTTTTCTTTTATTTATTCATCCTTTTACACATCACTATCGAAAGGAGAAAAGATACTATTATTAATTTTTCCATTTGGTGAAGGGGAATCAATAACCTTCTTATATGGCACACTACATGTAATTATTTATACTATTATATTAATACTTCTTAATATTCTCTTAATCATAGTAAGAGACGAGGCATAAATTATTAAACTATGTTATAATTTATATGTATGTTTTTAATAGGAGTGTGTACAAATGGAAAATAGGAAAACAAAAATAGTATGTACAATAGGTCCTGCATCAGAAAAAAAGGAAGTATTATTAAAGCTCATAGATGCTGGTTTAAATGTTGCAAGAGTTAATTTTTCTCATGGTGACGATGAAAATCACATCAATTCTATAAAACTAGTTAGAGAGTGCGAAGAAATAAGTGGAAAATTCGTTGGAATTCTTGCAGATCTTAAAGGTCCTAAGATTAGAGTTGGAAAATTCGAAAATGGCAAGGAATTCTTTAAAGCTAATGAAATAATCGATGTTTATCTCGAAGAAAGACTCGGTAACCACAAAGAGTTTTCTATCAATCAAAAAGAACTATTCCAAGATGTAAAAGTCAAAGATAAACTTCTAGTTGATGATGGCAAAGTAATCCTTGAAATATTAGAATCAAAAGATGATTACATGAAAGTTAAAACCCTAAATGATGGATATATTTCAAGCAATAAGGGCATAAACGCTCCTGGAGTTGTTTTAACAATGCCATTTGTAAGCGATAAAGATAGGCATGATTTAGAACTTATTTCTAAAATGAATGTCAATGCAGTTGCGGCATCTTTCGTAAGACGCCCTCAAGATGTCTTAGATATCAGAGAAATCTTAGATAGCTTTGGTGCAAAAGACGTAGAAATAATCGCAAAGATTGAAAACCAAGAAGGAATCGATAATATTAAAGAAATCATCGATGTTGCTGATGGAGTAATGGTCGCAAGAGGTGATATGGGTGTTGAGGTTCCACTTGAACTTGTACCAATCAACCAAAAGAAGATCATAAGACTCTGTAATGAAAAAGGAAAACCTGTCATTACTGCAACACATATGCTTGAATCAATGATTTCTTGTCCAAGACCTACTAGGGCTGAGGCTGGAGATGTTGCGAATGCTGTTTTAGATGGAACAGATGCTGTAATGCTTTCTGGTGAAAGCGCAGTTGGAGAATATCCAGTTGAAGCAGTTAAGACAATGGCTAATATCGTAATTGAAGCTGAAAAAATCATCAATTATGAAAAGAGATTTGATAGAATCAATCTTGCAAACAAGAATACAATAAATGATGCAATTGGAATTTCTGTTGTTTCTTGTGGATTAACATTAAAAGCTGCAAAAGCTATTTTTGCCTTCACAGAAACTGGTGGTACTGCAAAGCGTATTTCTAGATATAGACCATCTCTTCCAATTATTGCATGTACAGATGACCCTAGAACTTGTGAAAGATTATCATATTACTGGGGCGTTTATCCAGTTCTCGTTAAATCAGTAAAGAATTTCTTACAACATGATTTTATTGCAGTAGAAGAGGGATATAAACTCGGTCTTAAAAAGAATGATGTAATCATTATGACAAGTGGTTTTGGAGTGGCACACGGTCAAACAAATACAATAAGAATCGTTACTTTGGATTAATATATGGCTAACACTAAAGTTATTTTTGTCTATAACCCATCATCAGGAAAAGGAAAGATTCTAAAAAATATTGATTTAATTAGAAAAACAATTACTGATAAGTTTGGTTCTGTAGACATAGTAGAATCTACATCAAAAGAAGATTTTCAAAGAATAATAAAAGATGCATGCTTGACCTATGACTATGTTCTTTTTTCTGGCGGTGATGGAACTTTTAATATGACCATAAACGCAATCCCTCTAGACCTTCCAAATCTTCCAATATTTGGTTATCTTCCAGGTGGTTCTACTAATGATATGGGATATAATGTCAATATTTCAAACAAAATTAGTGAAGGTATATTTGATCTTGTGAATTCTAAACCACATGAATATAACATCGGATCAATTGGCGATCAAAAATTTATTTATGTTGCTGATTTTGGTGCATTTACAAATGTCTCTCATATAACTCCGCAAGATCAGAAGAAAAGATTTGGAAGACTTGCATATTTAAAATACGCAATTCAATCAATCAAAACAACTGTAAAACCACATAAAATTATTGTTGATGGTGTTGTTTACCATACGCCACTTATGATTATTTCCAATTCAAGAGAAGTAGGTTCTTTTAGAATCAATCCAGAAAAGGAACAAAACGATGGATTATACTATATTGTAATTGTTAAAAATGGTCGTTTTAATGGTTTCTTTAATGTAATATATTTATTCGCATTTGGACTTGAACAAGCCATTAAAAAGAATAAAGTAATCTCATTCCAATCACCACTTTTTAAACTTGATTGTGACTATGAAGATTGGGATGTAGATGGTGAATATGTTAAACTTAAATTTCCACTCACATGTGGCTATTCAAGAAAGAAAATCCGAATACTAACAAATAGATAAGACTTCAGTTTTTGGAGTCTTATTTTTTATAAAATAAAACTTAAAAAAAATACTTGATTTTGTTTATTAATTATTATATTATAATGCTTGTTTAAAATAATAAACACTGTGTTTACTATCTCTAAACATATTACTAATCTTTTATTTTTTTATGCATTTTGTTTATAAAAGTTAAACTAAAAAATTATTGGGGGTTATTTTAAATGGCAAAAGTATTAATTGATTTAAAAAACATTTGTAAAAATTTTGGCGAAACAGAAGTTTTACATGATTTCAATCTTCAAATTATGGAAAATGAATTTGTAACGCTCCTTGGACCATCCGGGTGCGGAAAGACGACCCTCCTTAGAATGATTGGCGGTTTTGATTCTCCATCATATGGTGAAATCTATTTTGATGGAAAACTAATAAATGATGTAGAGCCAAATGAAAGACCAATCAATACAGTATTCCAAAGATATGCTTTATTCCCACATCTAAATGTTTTTGATAATGTGGCTTTTGGTCTAAAGATTAAAAAGACACCAAAAGAAGAAATACAAAAATTAGTAATGGATGCACTTAAACAAGTCCATCTTGAAGAATATTATGATAGAAAGATCGATTCACTTTCTGGCGGACAGCAACAAAGAGTTGCGATGGCACGTGCAATCGTTCTTAAACCAAAACTCTTACTCTTAGATGAACCTCTTGCAGCCCTTGATAGAAAGCTAAGACAAGATTTACGATATGAATTAAAAGATATGCAAAGAAGTCTTGGAATCACATTTATCTATGTAACACACGATCAAGAAGAAGCATTAACTATGTCTGACACCGTAGTTATAATGAACGAAGGAAGAATTCTTCAAATTGGTTCACCAGAAATGATATACAACGAACCTGAAACAAGATTTGTCGCAAACTTCATTGGCGAATCAAATATTGTTGAAGGAAAGATGATCAAAGATAATGTATGTATGTTTGAAGGCGTTCAATTCCCATGCACATATAAAGGCTTTTCAAAGAATGAAGAAGTTGATATTGTAATTAGACCAGAAGATTTCTTAATTGTTAATAAGAATGAATCTAAATTAACTGGTAAAATCGATTCTAAAACATTCCAAGGTGCGGTTCATGAAATCAACATCATTGACCAAAATGGAGTAGAACTAACTGTTCACACAACTAAAGATTACCCACTCGAGATGGAAGTTGGTTTAACAGTTGATCCTGAAAACATTACAGTAATGAAAAAACCAGGTGTTAACACATATAGTGGTGTGATGCAAGAAGATGGCTATGTTAAAGTTTCTGATGATATGATACTCGAAACTGAATCTGAACTTGAAGAAGGAACCGAAGTAGTAGTAAGAATTCTTACTCAAGATGTTCTTCTTGATGATATTGATGAATCAGATTTTGAAGGCACAATCACAGATATCAAGAAAAGAGACCTTTACTATGATGTATATATAAAAGTTGGCGAAAACAAAATTGTATCTTCTACATCAAAAGTTCATAAAGTTGGCGAAGAAACAGGTATTTGGGTAAAGAAAGAAAAAGTAATCGTTAGTGTAGAGGAGGATTTAGAAAATGAATGATGATTCTACTAAAACTCAAGAATTAAAGCCTAGTAGAATTAAGCATTTAAAGAGCACTAAATCTTTCGCAATACCATACTTAGTATGGCTTGGGATGTTCCTTGTTATCCCAATGGCAATCCTCATCTTCCTTGCTTTTTCTACTTATGATTTTTCAGCACATGCTGAAATACATGGAACACTTAATAACTGGAAATACGTTTTCGCATCTAGTTATGCTTTAAACGTATTCTGGCCAAGTGTATTTAGAAGTTTTTATGTTTCATTTATAGTAACTATTATTTGTCTTTTAATAGGATACCCTGTTGCCTACTTTATGACTAAAATGAAGGCACGTTATAGAGCTCTTGTGATGATTTTCTTATCACTCCCACTCTGGTGTAATCAAGTCCTTCGTATAGTATCATGGAGAACTATATTTGAAATACTTAATATGAATTATAATGAATATTACATATTCAATATTATTGTCGCAATGGTTTCAATGTATATGCCATTTATGATACTTCCAATATTCACTGTCCTTGAAAAACTCGACAAGAGAGTAGTAGAAGCATCATATGATCTTGGCTGTTCAAGAATCCAATCATTCTTTAAAGTTACACTCCCTCTTTCTCTTGGCGGAATAGTATCTGGAATAATTATGACTTTCCTTCCATCTCTTACATCATTTGAGGTAAGTGATGCAGTAAGTTATAACACAGTACTCCTCCTCGGAAACTTAATCCATGCAAGATTCCATGGAACTGGTGGATACAATATTGGTAGTGTATTCTCTATTATTACTATTGTCTTTACAGTAGTAGGATTTATCCTAGTACTTAAGGTAGACAAGGAAGGAGAAACACTAATCTAATGAAAAAGAGAACTGTTTTTGATTATTTATCTATAATTATGATGGTTTTAGCCTTCTTAATTATTTATGCCCCAATTGTTTTAATAATCATTATGTCCTTTACATCTACCTATTCTCTATCAGAAATTGGGACTGGTGGAACATTAAAGTGGTATCAATCACTTTTCACAATGAATTATGATAAACTAGATATCGCAACAAAATATCTAGCCAATGTAGATAGTCTAAAGACTGCAATTTTAAATACATTCTTTATCACTATCCTTTCAACTATTATTTCAACTTTCTTTGGAA
>ONMY01000192.1 GCA_900318975.1 uncultured Bacillota bacterium
AGTAGTTGGATGTCATTCAAATATCTATCCTTTATCATCTGTAAGAGGTGTAATTCCATCTTATTCAATATTTAAGAGTGGTAAAGGCGTAGAAGTAGTAGAAAACAAATAATATTCAAAAAGGATAGCTCGTGGAGTTATCCTTTTAAATTATCATATGATATAATTTAGTTATGAACGAGAAAGTAAGGGAAATAACTAAAGATGCTATATTTGTTGCACTTCTAACAGGAATAATAATCCTAATGAAGTATTTTTTCTTTATGCTTGAAAGTATGCTTCTATTAGTTATAAGTTTATTTATTGGTGTTAGATACCATAAAGCAACTCTCCCTAGAACTTTAATTGTCTCAATCTCACTATTTTTAATCTCTTTCATCTATTTTGATATCTTAAGTATCTTAATATATATAATCCCAGGAATATTCCTAGGTATTATTTCTCACTATTTCCTAAGAATAATTTTAAATATACCTTACTATCTATCAACGATATCTGTATATTTCATTGTTCATAGTGTAGTTGAGATACTGTATGCAAAATTATTACTAAATATGAACTTTAATGACTATCTATTAAGTGGTATGGAATTTCCTGAAGCAATGGTTCAAAACCTTGGGACAACTGGACTATTAATCATTTTCTTAATATATAACCTAATAATGGCTTTTTTAGAATCAATTATAATTAGAAGGGGTGTTTTCATTTACGAAACACTTCTAAACAAAAAGAAACAAAATAAAGAACAACAATAAATGTTATAATAAATTAGAAGCAGCATATAAAAAGGAGAAATATATCATGGAAATCGAAAGAAAGATTAAATTATCAAGTGGTTATGAAATCCCTGTTCTCGCACTTGGCACTTGGCAAACACCAGCTGATACTGCATCAAGAGTAGTAATGGATGCTATAGAAGTTGGATATCGTCATATTGATACTGCAATAGCTTATGGCAATGAAGAGGGTGTTGGTGAAGGTATTAAAAGATCAAGAATTAGTAGAGAAAACCTATTTATAACATCTAAAATACCTGCAGAAGTAAAAAACTATGAAGATGCTAAAAAATGTATTGATGAATCTTTAGAAAGACTTGGTCTTGATTATTTAGATTTAATGTTAATACACGCTCCAAAACCTTGGGCTGTAATGTGGCTTCCAATCACAAAGAATTATGATAAAGGTAATTTAGAAGTGTGGAAAGCGCTCATTGAGGCAAGAGATGCTGGCAAGATTAAATCTATTGGTGTTTCTAACTTTAAGATTAAAGATATTGAAAATCTAATCAATAATACAAACGAAGTTCCAGTAGTTAACCAAATCTTACTTCATATTGGAAAAGTTGATACAAATTTAATTGAATATTGTAAATCTAAGAACATTGAAATAGAAGCATATTCTCCAATGGGTACAGGAAGATTAATTAAAAACGCTAAGATTAAAGAAATTGCTGATAAGTATAATGTTACAGTACCACAACTATGTATTAAATATACACTTGATTTAGGTACTATTTCTCTTCCTAAAACAACTCATAAAGAATTCATGATTCAAAACAAGAATGTTGACTTCGAAATCAGCGCTGAAGACAAAGATTTACTCGATAAAATGAAATTTTTCTTATAATTTTTTAAAATTCAGAAAATAAAGTTTGATTTTTATTATTTATTATTATATAATAATGAGCGCTGTAAGAAGCTAATCCGATATGCAACTAGCACATGATTGGTGGATTATAAATATATGAAAAGGAGTGTAGATTAAAATGTCACAACAATTAATCGACGACATCACAGCTCGCTACATTAGAAATGATGTTCCTGAATTACGTCCTGGTGATACTGTAAAAGTAGCAGTTAAAATCGTAGAAAACGAAAAAGAAATCAGACAACAAGTTTTCGAAGGACTAGTAATCGCTATCGAAGGTCATGGAGTATCTGAAACTTTCACAGTTAGAAAGATCTCTTATGGTATCGGTGTTGAAAGAACATTTGCTCTCCATTCACCAAGAATTGCTTCTATCCAAGTAGTTAGACATGGTATTGTTAGAAGAGCTAAACTCAACTACATCAGAAATCTTTCAGCAAAAGAATCAAGAATCAAAGAAAGACGTTAATTATTGTAGTAGAGATGAAAAGACATGCAGTTGCATGTCTTTTTTCATTATTTTTTACATTTTGTGCTAAAAAATAAACATTTTATGATGAAATGTATTGAAACTTTATATATATATATATTATAGTATTGGTGAGAAGTCTTTGGTTGGAGGAAAAATGAAAAAAATAACAATTATTATTCTAACATTTATATTATCGATTGTTCTTTTTGGTTGTAAAGATGATACAACCTCTTTAACCAAC